>CAMEWS010000014.1 GCA_945946765.1 uncultured Clostridia bacterium | reverse complement strand
ATTTCATTTCAGGCTGTCAAAATTTATTTTAAAAATAAACTGTGCTTAATCAAAACCACAACGGCAAAGCCGTATTACGCCTACGGCGTGCAAGGAAACCTTGCATTGTTTAATTTGAATATTTAAATCAATTTGTAAACAGTGACACGGACGAGTGAGAAATGAACGCAAGAAAAATGATAAATTAATTAAATTTTGTCGGATTGGTAAATCCGACCTACAAACTTAATAAACAAGTGCTATAGGGTTTTAACCCAACAAATAACTTATACCCCTGCCGTTTCTTCTTCTTTTTTAGGTGTCATGTGTTCGGGAATAAAGCCTGTATTAAATTTACCCGAAATAAATACATCGTTTGTAAGAATCTTTTTGTGATAAGGGATTGTTGTTTTAATCCCTGTAATAACATATTCATCCAATGCACGAAGCATTCTTTTTCTTGCATCTTCTCTGTCCACGCCCCAACAAATTAACTTGCCTATCATAGAATCGTAATAAGGCGGAATTTTGTAACCTGTATAAGAGTGGGAATCTACTCTAACACCAAAACCTCCGGGGGCAATGTAGCCTCTGATTTCACCGGGGCAAGGCATAAAATCTTTTTCGGTGTCTTCTGCGTTGATACGACATTCAATTGCGTGACCTCTTAAAACAATATCATCTTGTGTAAATGAAAGTTTTTCGCCTGCGGCAACTCTAACTTGTTCTTTCAACAAATCTACGCTTGAAATCATTTCTGACACGCAATGTTCAACCTGAATACGTGTGTTCATTTCCATAAAGTACCAACTGCCGTCATGGTCAAGCAGGAATTCTATTGTACCTGCGCCTTCGTAACCGATAACTTTTGCGGCTGTAACAGCAGCAGCCCCCATAGCTTTACGGGTATCTTCGTCAATAGCCGGTGAAGGAGCTTCTTCAAGCAGTTTTTGGTGTCTTCTTTGTACGGAGCAATCACGTTCACCCAAGTGCACAACGTTTCCGTAACTGTCAGCAATAATTTGAACTTCGATGTGGCGAGGGTTTATAATATATTTTTCAATATAAACACCTGCGTTACCGAATGCGTTTTGGGCTTCTGTTTGACAAAGAGTGATTGCTTCAACAAGTTCTTCATCATTGTTGGCGATTCTCATACCTTTACCACCGCCACCTGCCGTAGCTTTAACAATTACAGGGTATTTTGCTTTTGCAGCAAATTCTTTTGCTGCTTCCATGTCATCAACAAGGTCTGTACCGGGGGTAACAGGTACACCGTTTGCAGTCATGGTTTTTCTTGCAGTGGCTTTGTCGCCCATTTTACGCATTGCTTCCGCAGATGGCCCGATAAATTTTATGCCATGGTCAGTACAAATATCCACAAAATCAGCGCGCTCCGACATAAAGCCATAACCTGGGTGAATAGCGTCAGCACCGCTTGTGAGAGCAACCGATATAATTGCGGGAATGTTTAAATAACTTTTTGCACTTTGTGCAGGGCCGATACAATATGCTTCATCAGCAAGGCTTACGTGTAATGAATCCGCATCAGCCTGAGAGTATACGGCAACTGTTTTTATTCCCAATTCTCTGCATGCTCTTATAATTCTTACGGCAATTTCGCCTCTGTTTGCAATTAAAACTTTTTTTATCATATATTTAAAAATTCCCTAAAGTCTATTAAACATTTAATCTGGTGTCGTAGTTGCTGCCGGCTCAACGCAGCCTGCACCTACTCACCTTTTCAAGACGTCACTCTAAAAATTCGTTTTACGAATTTTTTTCGGACTAGTATAATTTTATACCAAAAACAAAAAGTTGGGCAAAATCTACCCAACTTGTTTAAGTTTATTAATAATTTTGCTTTTCATCATTCAGCTTGGAACGAGGAATCTCTCAAACTTTGCGACCCTTAACAAAATTAGGGAGAACGAAAAGTGAAATATTATTCAACGTACATAAGTACTTGACCGTATTCAACAGCTTCGCCATCTTTTACGCAAATTTGAGTAACTTTACCTGAAACTTCGGCTTCAATTTCGTTCATAAGTTTCATGGCTTCAATAATACAAACAACCTGACCTGTAGAAACAGTTGAACCCACTTCTACAAAAGGTTTTGCTCCCGGAGAAGATGCCATATAGAAAGTACCTACCATAGGAGATGTAATAGCCGTCCCTTTTGGAGTATCTTCTTTCTTTTCTTCCACAGCTTGAACAGGAGCAGATTGTGCTACTGGAGCTGATACAGGTGCTGCAATTGTTTGAGGAACAATTGTTTGTGCTTGTACAACTTCTTTTTCTTTTCTGATAACAATTGCAGACTCTTTTTCTTCTAAAGTGAGTTCTGTCAATTCGCTGTCAGAAACCATTTTTACCAATTTTTCAATGTATTCTAAATCAAAATTCATAGTAATGTCCTTTTTACTAAATTTATTTATTATTTACGGGCATTGAGCCTCGCAGCGATATTAAACTCTGTCTAAGTATTCGTTAGTTCTTGTGTCTACTCTGATTCTGTCGCCGTTAGAGATAAAGAACGGAACGTTTACAACAGCACCTGTTTCAAGAGTTGCAGGTTTTGTACCGCCTTGAGCAGTATTGCCTTTTTCAGCAGGAGGTGTGTCTGTAACTTCAAGTTCAACGTGGTTCGGCATATCAAGACCGATAATTTTACCGTCGTGGAGCAAGATGTTTACGTTCATATTTTCCTTAAGATATTTTACACCATCACCGATATGGTCTGCTGTTACGGCAAGTTGTTCGTAGCTTTCCGTATCCATCATAATGTAATCAGCACCTTCTTTGTAAAGGTATTGCATTTCTCTTTTGTCGAGAGTTGCTTTTGCAACTTTTTCGCCGGCTCTGAAAGTTTTTTCAACAACTTGTCCTGTTTCAACGTTTTTGAGTTTTGATCTTACAAAAGCTGCGCCTTTACCCGGTTTTACGTGTAAAAATTCGACAACTGACCAAAGTCCGTTATCCAATTCAAGTGTTAATCCTGTTTTTAAATCGTTTACTGAAATCATTAGGTTTTCCTCATAGTCTTATTGTCTAAAATATTATCATAAACCTTTTTGTATTGTCTACAAGAGGTAATTTTTTACGTTAAGTTTTTTGTTGTTTGTTTTTTTGCTTCATCTTTATAATGCGTCATTTATTATTGTAAATCCCGATAAAAAATTATAAAATTTTATTATGACTTTAGCATATTTATCTTTAGGCTCAAATACCAAAAACAAGGAAAAACTCATTGAACAGGCAGTGGGGTTAATTAATTTGTCTGAGGATGTAAAGCTTGTAAGGACTTCTGCTTTGTACGAAACAGAGCCTTGGGGAGTGAAAAATCAAAATTGGTTTTTGAATCTCGCAGCAGAAATTAAAACTTCGCTTTCTGCGTCCGAGCTTTTAGAAAAAATGCAGTTTATTGAAAAAACTTTGGGACGTGACAGAACAAAAGAAATACGTTGGGGTGAAAGACCTATTGATATAGATATAATTTTTTACGGTCAAGAAATTGTGAACCTGCCTAATCTTACCGTTCCTCATATAAACATGCACAACAGAGCGTTTGTGCTTGTTCCGCTTTTGGAATTAATTCCCGATTTCAAACATCCCGTATTAAACAAAACCATATCAGAAATTTATGATTCTTTAGAAGATGTTGAAGATGTCTTTTTGTATGGAACAAGAGAGGTCTTACAGTGAGTAAAATCGGTATAATCGGCGGTGGTCCGGCAGGGGTAATGTGTGCTATTTTTGCGGCGCAAAATCCTGACAACAAAGTTTTTATTTTAGACAAAGGCATAATTTTAAATACTCTTTTACCCACGGGCGGCGGGCGTTGTAACCTTGCGTACGGCGAATTTGATTTCAAAGAGCTTGCAAAGTTTTATCCTCGAGGGCAAAAGTTTTTGTATAGCGTGTTATCAAGATTCTCTACCGAAAATACGTTAGAGTTTTTTGAAAATATCGGTGTTAAAACTTATACGCAAGAGGATTTTAGGATTTTTCCCGTTAGTGACTGTGCAAAAGATGTAAAACAAGCATTATTAAAGCAAATTGAAAAGAAAAACGTAAAGAAGTTGTTTGAAAAAGTGATTTCCGTAAAAAAAACGGATAACTCTTTTGAGATTGTAACGGACAAGACTTCTCACTTATTTGACAAATTAGTGATTGCAACAGGCGGCAGGGGCGAAGGTCAAAAATTGGCAAAAAGTTTAGGGCATAATATTATAGAGTTAAGACCTGCTTTAAGTGCACTTGTGACAAAAGAAAAAGATTTTGTTTCCGTTTCAGGGTTAAGTTTAAAAAATATTTCGGCACAGGTGTTTTTTGAAAATAAAAAAATAAAAGAACTTAAAGGGGACTTTTTGTTTACTCACACAGGAGTTTCAGGCCCGTTAATTTATAAGATATCTTCTTATTGTGCATATTGTGATTTTAGCGAAAAAAATCTTTTAAAAATGGTTTTTAATCTTACGGGTAAAGATTTTAACGATTTTGACAAAGAGTTTTTGGAAAAATTAAAAAATAATGCGCAAAAAGAAACAGTTAATGTCGTTGCGGAATATGTACCCAAAAATCTTGCAATTGCAGTTTTGAAAAAAGAGAAAATTGATACAACAATCAAGGCGGGGCAATTGTCAAAAATACACAGAACAGCGATATCAAAGGCATTGACAATGTTTACGCTTAATGCGACAAAAACTGTTGCGGGTGAAGAAATTGTCACCGCAGGCGGAGTTGAGCTTAAAGAGATTAACCCCAAAACAATGGAATCAAAGCTTGTTGAAGGATTGTATTTTTGCGGAGAAGTTATGGACATTGACGGACTGACAGGCGGGTTTAATTTGCAAAATTGCTGGTCAACGGGTTATATTGCGGGAAATTCGCTGTTAACGCAGTAAGACGAGTATGTTTTATGCATTTTAACTTAACCTTCGGTATCTTCTTTCGGTTCTTCTTCCTTAACCTCTTTTGCATCCGTAAAAGGAGTTTCCTTGTGCATTTTTATACGAGAAATTCTTCTTCCGTCAATTTCCAAAATCGTATATGTAATATTTTTGTCTTCTATAACATCGTTTAACTCAGGCTCTCTGCCCAACAAACCGAATACGTAACCACCGATTGTTTGAAAATCCTCATTCGGAATATCCAAATCAAAGCGTTCGTTGATATCGTCAATATCCATTTTGCAAGAAACATTTAACGTGTTGTCATCAAGTTTTACAACTTCGGGTGTTTCGACTTTATCAAACTCATCATAAATTTCACCGACAATTTCTTCAAGAATATCTTCAATGGTTACGATACCCGCAATACCGCCATGTTCATCCACAACAGCAGCAATTTGATTTTTTGAAGAAGTAAAATCACTTAATAAGTCGGAAATAAATTTGTTTTCGGGAACGATAAGTACTTCTCGCACAAGCGATTCCATTGAAAAACCTTCGCCGATTTCGTTATTTTTTATAACTTTTAAAACATCTTTTGCGTTTATAACTCCGAGGATATTGTCAACATTGTCACGATAAACAGGGATTCTTGTATGTCCCGAGCTTATTATTAAATCCGCAAGTTCATTGATGTCTTCTTCAACATTAATCATGAAAATTTCCGTACGAGGAATCATAATCTCCCGCACAACAGTATTTGCAAAGCTGAAGAAATTTTGGAGCATTTGTGCTTCATGACTATCGATAATTTCTATTTTTTCGCCTTCTTTAATCAGTTTGCAAAACTTTTCTTCCCAGTTTTCTTCGGCATCATGCGCCTGCAACTCGATTGTAATATGTGTAATATTTTTAATTACTTTTTTTACATTACGCTCAAGCATGTCGGCAATGTCATCGGCATCCTTCATTTGAGTTTCAGGGTCAACTTCTATTGTCATGTTAATAATTAACCCCGATGAACCAAGGTCAATTGTTTTTAATTCAACAACATCAGTGATGCCATGAATGGTTGAGGCAACCTTTCTTATTTTTTCTTCAACATCAGGCTCTGCCGATTGAACCGTAAGACTATTTACATTGTTTTTTAAAAGATATATCGCAAGTATAAACAAAATTATCCCGATTATAACCGATGCAATTGCATCAGGTACGTATGAAAGGCTTTCGGGTACTAAAAATTTTGCTGTTGATAAAGCAATAAAAGCGATTACTACACCTGAAAGTGCAGCTGTGTCCTCATACCAAACAAATTTTGTTGTAGGACTTTTAATTTGTCTTATATATTTAATAGAACGGAAAAATTCTTTAACAGGATTTTTTTCTTCTATGCCCATTTCATGCAAAACAGCTTTTGAGGCGCTCATAACAGCCCATGCTTCAAACATAATACTAAAAAGTAATGCAATTGAAACAGCGTTGTAATGGAGAAGTAAATCGCTTGCGCTTTGAGCTTTTATAAGTTTTTCAAAACCATGATAAATAGCAACAAAAGTACCGCCTAACATCAATATTGAAGCAAACATTGCCCAAATATTGGCTTCCAACCCGTAACCGAACGGGTGAGCGTTATCAGCAGGTTTTGAACCTCTTTTTATTCCAACCAAAAGACAAATGCTGTTAAAGGAATCAACTCCCGAGTGGATTGCCTCAGCAAGCATTGCCGAACTTGATGAAAAGAAAAAGCAAATAAGTTTTACAAGTGCAATACCGACATTTGCGGCAAGTGCCTTGATTACTGCCATAAATTTTGAATTATCTGCTTTGTCTTTGCTTGCTTTTTCTACGGAAACAGAAACTTTTGTTTCTTCGTCATAATTACCTATATTAATATCCGTATTACTGTCAGATGACATTATATATCTTAAATCCTTATGATTTATAAACTACCTTTTCTATAATAGCGGGAAAAATCAATGTTTGCAAGCACTTTAAGTGTTGCAATTTTTTTACTTTTCGTCATTCAGAGCGTAGCGAAGAATCTCACTAACATGACGACCCTTCATTTAAATTCAGGGTGACTACGAAAAGTAAAAAACCGGAAAAAAAGCCGCTTTGGGTACTTAAACAGTCAAATTTACACCATGCTTTAAAAATAAAGACCATACTTTAGTTGTGCAAATTTCTAACCTTTTGAGTATGCAGAAACTCTAAAAAAAGCCGTAGTTACTATGTGTAAAGGGAACGCCATTCCCCTTTAAGTACACAGTACAAGGTTTTTAGCATTCCTATTACTTTGTCAGCCTAGGAATGCAAGAAAATACTTGCAAAAGAGTACACACGGAAGTTACAAGACTCTCTCAGAAAGGAGCTATCACTATGGCTATTATTGTAAACACTAACGTTACTGCGTTAAAAACACAAAAAAACTTGACATCTGCTACAAATTCTTTAAGTACATCATTAGAAAGAATGTCAACAGGTTTAAAAATTAACAAAGCTGCCGATGATGCGGCAAACCTTTATGTAGCAACAGGTTTGAACACACAAATCAGGGGTTCAAAAGTTGCCTTGAACAACGTTTCTACCGGTAATAACGTATTACAAATGATGGAAGGTGACATGGATGTAATCCTTGAGAACCTTAACCGTATCAGAGACTTGGCTGTTCAAGCAGGTAACAGTATATACAGTGATGACGCAATGGACGCATTGAAACAAGAAACGGTTAAACGTCTTGATGAAATTGACCGTATTGCTTTAGCTTCAAACTTCAACGGTTTGGCTTTATTAAGCGGTGATATTGAATATACGCCAAAAAATATTGCTGCTAACGGTAATGTTACAGATGGCACTAAGGTTGAATTAAATCAAGTAAACAGCAAAAGATTGATGGCTGATGGTTTAAGATTACAAATTGGTGCAAATGCCGATGAAAAAGCAAACTCTTTGGAACTTAATAATGTAGAATTCTTCAACGGCGGTACCAATCCGGATGCTAAAAACCTTGGTATTAACTCTGTATCTCTCGGTAAGAGTGTTGAGGCCGGTAAAAAAGGCGATGGCATGAAGGGTGACGGCATAAGAGGTAACGTTGATTATGCATACGTAAATGCAAGTGCTGCAGCACAATATATTAATATCATTGACGCAGCTATCAATGAAATTTCTAACAAAAAGTCTACAATTGGTGCGACAATGAACAGATTAAGCACAGCAGAAACTTCATTAACAACAACTATTGAAAACAACACTGCTGCAAAATCAACAATTATGGACGCAGACATTGCAGCTGAATCAGCCGATTATACCAAAGCTCAAATCTTACAACAAACATCTTCTGCTTTATTGGTACAAGCTAACAGACTGCCTCAAATCGCTGTTACTCTTGTACAAGGTTAATAAATTACAACAAACAATAATACTTCTTTCTGAGCCCGCGAAAGCGGGCTCTAAAATTATATTAATTACAAAACCTCAAATAATTTTATGGTTATGATTATTTCCCTCAAACAGCCGATGTAATGTTAGATAAAAAATATAAAATGAATGGTATAAAATAAAAAATATCTTGTAACAATAAGTTAGGCTATAAGGTTTTAAAATGAAAACAGATTCTATAGAATTTGAAGAGAGAAAATATACAATATCAGAAGTATTTGCAAATCAACACCCTGTTATTAACGGTTGGATAATGTTGAGTGCATTAGCAATTATTGCTTTTTACGCAATTACTTTTACTACTCTGTAATTAATTACAACATAAGCTTTCTATCCTTATACAAATCTTTTTTCTTAAAAAGATTTTATATTATAATTTATAACATACGGAGTGGATAGAAATGGGAAATTTTGAATTTTTAAAAGATTTGGATAAGGATTTGTACGGCATTGCTTTTGAGGCGGAACAACTCTTTAAAGACGGTTATTTTGAACAATGTATGATACAAACAAGACGCTTTGGTGAATGTCTTTGCCGTAAAGTTATGGGCAACTCTGCTCTGCCGAATGACACTTTTGACAACATGCTCGCAACTTTAAAAGACACTCCGCAACCTTCGGAAGAAGAAAAAGAGTTTTTGGAGGATATGTATTTTCTGAAAAAGTCAGGAAATTTGTCGGCTCATTCAAAAAAATCTTCAAACGATGCAAATGCGGGCAAGACAGCACTGGAATGTTTGGAACGAGCATTTGAAGCAGCAGTTAATGTTTCTGTATTTCGTTATAATGCAGATAAAAGCGTGCTCAATTTGGTTTTTGATGAAGAACTTTTGATGACGGGTAAAAAAAGTGAAGCTGCCACCTTGCAAGAGGAGTATAACGCAAAACGCCGTGAGGCAAAAAAGTCATCAAAAAAAGAAAAGTCCGACAAAGATAAAAACTCCTCTGAAAAGCCAAAAAAGAAAAAGAAATCTAAAAAAACAAACATGGAATTGTATGAAGAATATCTTGAGGCAAAAAAAGAAAAATCTAAAATATTTAAAAATAAATCTCTTTTAAGAGAAATTGCAGAAACTATTCTTGCAGGTTTATTGATATACATTGCTTATCTATTGTTTTTCACGCATTAAAAAGCTGTCGGCTTTAATAAAATCACGTCTTTACGAGGCGTAGGACATTTTCTTCCTGTCACCCTAAATTTATTTGACAAAAGAAATAGCAAAACATCATGCAATAAAAAAGCAAATTCTATATTAAATTTGTTTTTAACATGTTATGAAGGTAAGTTCTAAAAATTATGTATATTTTTGTGGCAACGACAAATTTCCTGAAAAACAGGATAACAAGCCTGTTCAAAGTTCTGCTGAAATATCGTCTGTAAAAGATTCTTCAAAAGCAAGCAGTGCATACGCTCAAGCAATTATTTGTAAAGATAAAAATATATACGGAACAAGAGAAGAAAATCTTCAACAAGTTGTGGATTCTATTTTAGAAGGTACGGATTATAAAGTTTACAGATTTTTTGAAAGTTATAAAGCAGGCGAACCTTGTCGAGCGAAAGCAGGAGATGAAATCCCGAATTGGAAAAATTTGTACAATGAAAGATTGAATATTGCCTTCTATAAAGATAAAGATAATCAGGTAACATCTGTTTATGTTCTTAACTGTGATGACAAATCCGTACAGGTTTATGATAAAAACGGTCATATGATGCAGAGTTATTCACCCGAAGAAATGAAGGCGTTGCATGAATATAAGTATTACCCTGAGGGTATTCATAATTTATTAAGATTGAACAAACATCGTTCAATAGATTCGATTGAAACATTACAAGGCTATATTCAAAACATCGACAACTGTTTTAACAACCCTGATAAAGTCTTAAAAACAACAGAACCAACAACGGTTTATCGTGCTATGCAATCTAATTTGACAGACCAAGAAAAAGAAATATTACACACAACCGGTTCCGTATTTAAGGATAAATCTTTCGTTGCTACTAGCCAAAACTTAAATACTGCAAAAAGATTTAACAAAAAAGGCAATCCGATTTTAAAAATAACTTTACCCGAAAATTCAAGATATTTGGATACGGATAAATTATTTAATATTGATATGACCCATTGGCGAGAACAAGAATTATTGTTAAATCGTGACAGCGAGTTTGTGATAACAGGATATGACCCCGAAGAAAATATTATTGAGGCAACATATATCAGCGGTTAATTATCGAAGGCTTTTGACTATATGAAATTATTTCATATTGCGCTTAATAGAGCTTTTTATTTTATACAAAGGACCGTTGTTCGGATTGCGTAAAGTTTGATAATAGTGTTTTGAATAAACAAACGGAAATTTTAAAAGCCAATTCATTTTGACAAAAGCGGACACTCCGTCTAAACCTTTAAGATACATAAGCTCATCAATTGTTTTTTCATATGCGGGAGAAATTGAAGAAATAATTTTGAGAGAATAATCCGCTGTCGTAACTGCGGAATATCCTGACATAATTCCCGAATTTGCAACAAGATGTGTAATTGTATACTCTGTATCATCAATTATTACTTTTTTTACGTTTTCAGGCAATTCTATGTCTTGTTCTTTAAACTTTGCAATTTCGTACCATTCGCCTTCGTAACAAATGCGCAGTGCATGAATATTTGGCATATAAATACTGTCAAAAACGTTGTCCAAAAGTACATTCCCATCAAAATCCACAATACCGTATTTATATTTTTTGCAAGTTAAAAACATTCTTCCATACAACAATGATATTGAAGAATACTCAGGTTTTATAATTGTTTTGCCGTATTCATCATACACCCCAAAATCGTTATTGTTGCCAAATTTTACGTATTTGAGAAAAATTCTTTCAGCGTTTCTGTATTTAGGTTCAACAAGGTAATTCCCATTACAATCCATAAGCCCGAATTTAGTACCTTTTTGTACAATCCATGAGGTCTCGCCCACTCTGATTAGTTTGTTGTAATCAGCATTTACAATAATATTATCTTTTTTGTCTTTTAAGCCAAATTTATCGTTTTCACTAAAAACTTTTAAGTCAGACATTTTGTATGCAGAAGTTGTTACCATTGTATCCTCTGCAAAAACCGTACCTTGGAAAGTTAATAGTAAGCCTAATAAAATAATAATTTTTCTCATATCAGAATAATAGCATAATTATGAGTTATGGTATAATCTTGTCAGGGGAAATATCTTACCAAATCAAAATTTTAAGTGGGTTTAAAATGAAAAATTATTTAAAATTTATAAAAGTATTATCTGTTTTACTTGGTATAACAACGGCATTGGCAAGTATAATTATTTTGTTATATTTAAAAGTTTTGCCTGCCGTAGTATCAAATGAAAATACCATTGATTATGTTAAAAAATTTGTTAAAGAATCAACGGGCGCTCAGCTTGTTGTAGAAGAACCGATATTGAATACTTCTTTAACTCCTCAATTAGGTTTTGGCATAAAAAAATTGCTTTTAACAAAAGACAAAAAAGAACTTTTAATTTTAGAAAACCTTAATACTGAGATTTCTTTTGCCAAAATTTTGGAAAAAACCGTTGTTTTAAAAAAAATAAATATCGGATACTTTTTTGCAGATGCAAACGGGCTTATGACTTTGGGTAAAACTTCCGAAGACAAACAGCAAACACCTTCCGATTGGACGATAGAATGGCTTGATTCCATACTGAGTTTGGATAAATGTTTGATTTTGTATGATTTTAACAAAGATACTCATATCAAAATTGACGGCAAAAACTTGGTTATTACAGCACAAAGAGAACCAAAACTCGTACATTTTGACATTGATGTTAACATTAACAAAGGCAAACACGATGTAAAAATTGCACTTAAAGATGAAAATAAAGTTTACATAAAAGACCATAAACTCTTTATTGACAAAGCTAATCTTACTATTAACAATTCAAAAATGTTTGTTGATACGGTGTCCGATGAAAAAAATCAGTTTGAAGCAAATGTGTATGCCAACAAGTTTGATATTAAAAATGTTGTCGAACTTTTGGAAACCGATATAGTTATCCCTAACGGCAGTGAAATGCTCGCTTTTTTCAAAGACATTGACGGAAATTTTGATTTTAAAATTAACATGACAAATAAAGACCTCGACGGCGAAATCAAGCTGAATAAAGCATCTTTAAAGGTTGTTCCGCTAAACAATCTTCCTGTTTTTGTTAATGGGGGGAATGTAAAAATCACAAATACGGACATTACGCTAAGTGATTTTAAAGGCAGATACGGTTCTTTGGTCAAAAATGTTGTTCAATTTAGCGGTACAATTAAAGATTATACAAAATCCGTTGATACCTATATTGAAGCAACGGGAAAAGCAACTGATGATTTGACTAAAAATTATCTTTCCAAAATTGTTGGTATACCGCTTACTTTAACGGGTGATTGCGGTGCAAAAACGATTTTGAAATCCAAATACGGAAAAATTGATATAACGTTTATGGCTAAAGTAGCCAAAGGCTACGATATTCTTGTGGATGGTGCATCACTTAGCCCTGTTGGTTATGACAGAGCTGTTGTTGCGGATATGCACATTGACGGAAGTAAGTTGAATATTGAAGCAATAAAGTACTATATTGCCGAAGAACTCAATAAACAAACTAAAGGTGTCAAACCGATACTAACGATTGACGGTAATATGGATATTGCTTCCGCAAAAATACACGATATTGGATTTAATATTCCCAAACCTTTACCAAGCGAATTTTTGAATGTTTTAATCGGTCAAAAATTATTTAAAAAGGGTACAATAGCCGGTAATATGCATGTTATTTACAATAATGACATACCCAAAATTGACGGCAATTTGGAGATGAACGGAGTAAGAGTGCCTTCTCAACGTTTGTCTATAAAAAAAGCAAGATTGTATACTGACAAAAACCTTATTAATGCAACTGCGCAAGGACGGTTTAAAAAATCACAATACAAATTTGACGGACATGTTAAAAACGAACTTATATTCCCGATAATTGTAAAAGATGTAAATTTAACAATAGACAATGTCGATGTCGACAAATTTATTGTTTCAATGAATCAACAACCAACAGCAGAACAAACAACATCTCAAGCTTTTGTTAATACGTCAAATAATGATGACAATGACGATGCACTTTATGTGTTTGATACCAACATGTTAATTATTGAAAAATGTATTCTGCACGTAGTTAAAGGTTTTTACAAAGAAATTAAGTTCGGTAATTTGATAGCAAATCTTACACTCAATAAACACGGGCAGTTGGAAATTAAGTCGAACAAATTTGATTTTGCGGAAGGTATATCAACATTAAAAGTTTTATGTGACCTTAAAAACCACAAATATTATATTAGACTTGGAGTTAACAATGTTAATTCAGACTTGCTTGCAACAAACATTCTTGCCTTGAAAAAAGAGATTTCGGGTAAAGCAAGAGGATTGATAGAGCTAAATACCGATGATACTTTAAAATTGAACGGACGAATTAGATTTGATATAAAAGACGGAATTATCCAAAAAGTTGGTTTGGTTCAATATGCGTTGAATTTTGCTTCACTATTTAGAAACCCGATGGCTATGATTAGTCCGTCCGTTATTTTTGATATGGTTAATATTCCTGACGGCAAATTTGACGTAATCAGCGGTGATTTGATTCTTAAAGATAATGTTGTTGAACTCCTTAAAATAAAATCGTCTGCACCACAACTCGGTTCTTTTATTATCGGAAGATACGACCTTGAAACAGGTGATGCGGCATTGAGGATTTATACTAAATTCAGCAACAAAAACAAAGGATTTGCGGGATTTTTAAGATACATTTCCTTAAACAGTCTTGCAAACAGAATGTCTGTATCAAATGACAGCGAAGCAAATTATTATGCATGGGAGCTTTCTCAATTGCCAAAACTTGATGCTGATGAAAAAGATTGTCAAGTGTTTTTAACTAAAGTTGACGGTGATGTTGAACACTTTAACTTCCTGTCATCATTGAAGAAAATAAAATAGTAAAAAAGTAACAACAGGCGGACTTATACCGCCTGTTTTTCTATCATTATTCCGTGATTTATACAGACAATTAATTTAACCCTATGGAGCTATAAACTTATATTAAAAAATTCCGTAAATAAATATGTACAGGTAATACATAAAAGGAGTTAACTTATGAGTTTTAATTTTTCAATCAGTGCATTAAGAGCATCGGGCATGTCTACATACGCAGTACAGTCACAACTTTCACAACTCGGTATTCCCGATGATATTATTGAACAGGGTGATACCGCTATTGCAAATTATGCTTATGAAAATCACATTACTTTACCCACTCCTCAAAAGGATGAAGAACCATTATTTGACTTTAACAAAGAAAAACAAGAAGGCACACCTTAACAAAATGATTGCATAAAATACACAAGAAAAAAGGCTGTTTTCAGGGATAAAAACAGCCTTTTACATAATCAACCATACAGTCATTATGTCTCTCTATTGGTTACCCAATACGTACATTATAAGAATATCAATATTATTTGTGATGACCCTTTAGGGTTATATTTCATATAGGTAACTGATTCTAAAGAATAAGCCGATTCAAGTGCTTATTTCCGTTTGTTAGAATGGCAATCGTCACAGACATTACACAAGATTTTCTTTAATCGCCATAATTGCAGCTTGTGTTCTGTCTTGAACGCTAAGTTTTTGTAAAATACTTTTGAGGTGATTTTTTACCGTATGTATAGACAAAAACAATTCTTCCGCAATTTCTTTGTTTGATTTTCCGAGAGAAATATGTTTTAAAATATCTCTTTCCCGTGCTGTCAGGTCAAAATTGTTTGCATTTTTTTCTTTTACCGCACTGTTTAAATCATCTGAGCGAAAAATTTGTAAAATATATTGTGCAATAGACGGGTCTATCCAAATTGCCCCGTTTAATACCGAGTTTATTACGTTTACAAGCTCTTGAGCTTTTATTGTTTTTAAGCAGTATGCGTTTGCACCTGATTGGAATGAAGAAAATACAAGTTTTTCCTCGCTAAAAGAGGTCAGCATTATTATTTTTAGGTCAGACTTCAACTCTTTTATTTGTTTTGCCGCATCTATTCCGTTCATTACAGGCATGGAAATATCCATTAACACAACCTCAATATCAAGATGTGATTTAATTGCATTTACTGCGGCAAGTCCGTTTTCGGCTTCAAAAATCTCTGCGTTCTTTATAAGACGTTTTAAGCCGTATACAGTTGTTTTTCTTGTATGTTCATAGTCTTCTGCCAAAAGTATTTTCATATTGATAATCCTTAAATTGTTATACAGGAAGAGTTATTGTAAATTTTGTATATTTGTTCAGTTCGCTTTCTACGGAAATATTACCTCCGTGTAATTTGATTATTTTTTCGCACACACTTAAACCCAAACCCGAACCGAGTTTTCTTTCAAGACTTTTGCCGGAATAATACCTTTCAAAAATAATGTTTAAATCTTCGGGTGCAATTCCGTTTCCGTTGTCTTCAATAACAATTTGCGTTGAGTTTTCGTTAAAATGTGCGCTTACTTTTATAAAATCACCTTCTTTTGTATTTTCAACAGCGTTAGACAACAGATTTATAAACACACGTGACATTTGAAACATGTCAACGTTTATTTTTATTCCGCCTTCATAGATATTATTGATGAAGGTGATTTTTTTGTCGTTAAAAAGCGGTATAAGCTTTTCTCGGCAGCTTTCGACAAGCTCGCATATATCAACAGGCTCTTTGATAAGCCTTAGTTTTGAAGAATCAAAGCTGTATGATTCCAAAATAAGATTTACCATTTTAAGCAAATGTTCGTTGTTGTTGGCAAGACTTTTTGCAAGCTCGTATTCGTTTTCAAGCCCAATTTCTTTAAACTTATCGGAAATAAAGCCCAAAGATTGAGCCTGCGATAACAGCGGAGTTCTCAAATCGTGTGTAAGATTAGAAATAAAGCTTTCTCTAAGTTTTTCTTTGGTTTCCAGATTTTGCACCATGTCATTAAAACTGTTGTAAATGTGTTTTATAAAACCGATTTTTGGTGATTTTTTTGACACAGTATCAAGTTTGTATGAAAGATTACCTTTTTCCACTTCTTTTGCACCGTTGGATATTGCCATAATTGGTAATACAAATACTCTGTTTATTAACAAGCCTATAATAAAACTTGAAAATATTCCGACAATAAGAATGATAAAACCTGTTAAAATCTTTTCTATTTTGCCTTTTGACGGACGTAACTCCATAGATACATTTAAATAAGCTATAACTTTGCCTTTGTCGTTTTTGATTTCGATTGATTTTACAGGGTTTGTTTTGGGAGTAAGATTGAATATTTTGTCAGCAATTTTAATAAATTTTGAAGGCTTTCCTGTTTTAGGTTTTTCAGGCGGATTAGGTTCTACGCTTTGTAAATACACGATTCCTTTACCGTTTTCAGGCAATTTTGATGTTAATTCAAGTTTAAAAGGACCTTCGGGGCGCATTAAATCTAAATTTGCTTTTTTAGAAATTTTTAAGCTTCCGTTGATTTTCTTGTATGGCAAGATTGTTACCAAATATACGGAGGTTTTGTCATTTTCATAAAAAGAATACGGATACTTTGAGGTTTCGTTGATTGTAGTTACGGTATAATTGTTTAATAGTTTTTTTACGGAATTGATATCATAATTTTGTGTATTAAGAAAATACAGCTTTTTTAATATATCACCTTCCTGTACTTTTAAGTTATTGGAAATATTGTGTTCTATTTTGTTTTTTGCGTTATTAACGGATACCGTTGTAATGTACGAGTGGAATTTTTGCATTTGAGAATTTGTCCAAGCATACATTACAACAAGCGGAAGAATCGCTGTAATTAAAAACACAATAAAGAAATATTTTGCAAATTTAAACATATTACTTACCCCGATATAACGATATAATCATATCATCGGGGCAAGTGCAATAAAATAACTCAAAAGAGTCAGAGTTTAACTTACTTGTCTACATAATTTCTTGCGCAATCAAACATTGCATCTACCAATCCTTGATTTGTTTGCAGGTTCATGCCTGCTGTTTGCATTAATTGTCTGGCTCTTTCTTCCCAATACGGATAGATTTCTTCTTTGTTAATATCCAAAACCTGTGCGATTAAGGAAAGTTCTTTCCAGTCCAGCGGTATAGGTCTTGCCCCTCTTAAAATATCAACAATTTCCACCCGTTTTTTTCTCGGGAAACTTTTTAACAATTGAACGGTTGAAATACCTTTTTCGTCTTGTTTTTGTCTTAAAAACTCAATTGAATCGTCCAGTAACAAAGGTTCTTGCGGAATTTTGTATTCTACAAATTCTTCAGGTTCAACGTCCATTACGGTGGCAATTCTTTCCAGTGTTAACCCCCTTGTAGAAAAAGGAATTGCGTTATCAATCAAATTGTATACATAAGAAAGTGTGACACCTATCATTTCGGCAAAATCTTTTTTATGAAGATGGTTTGATTCTAAAAAGTTGGCAACCTTTTCACTACTTTTTAAATTTACTATGGATTTACTTTTGGTTGACATTAGTCCCCTCCGTCCCTAAAATATATGTGATAAAGTTAAATGGCGTTTTGGATTTGTTGGCGGTACCGAATATTTATATGTAGTTTCGATTCATAAATAATTTGAGATTTGTCATTGCAGAAAATTCAAACTTACATTATATTGATAAACGGTTTTTAACTTTTTGTTATTGGTAAAAAGGATGTAACGTCAGGGACAATCTTATTTTTTATAAAATTTTAAAGAAAGTATAAATATGGCAGCGATGAAACTTATAACAGGACTGGGCAACCCGGGAGATAAATACAAATTTACCCGACACAATGCGGGTTTTATGGCATTGGATTATATGGCGTACAATTGGGGCTTTGATTTTAAATTCGAATCAAAATTTAACGGAGAAATTGCAAAAATTAACCGCAACGGTGAATCTATAATGTTTTTAAAACCTCACACTTTTATGAATCTTTCGGGTGATTCTTTAATTGCGGTAATGAATTTTTATAAAATCCCCAAAGAAGATATTCTTGTTATTTATGACGATTTGGCTATGCCTGTAGGGAAAATGCGGTTCCGTGCCAAAGGCTCTGACGGCGGTCACAACGGTATAAAATCAATTATTAGAGTTTTAAGCGGAAACAACAGTTTTGACCGTTTAAAAATCGGCATAGGACCTCAACCTCCATTACCTTCAGAGGTTTATGTATTGCAAAACTTTACGCAGGAACAGTTGGACGGGCTTAAACCTGTATTAAAAAACACAGCAGATGCGGTTGATTTGTATTTGCAAGAAGGGCTTAATGCCGCACAGACAAAGTTTAATTA
The DNA here is from genome assembly GCA_945946765.1 of uncultured Clostridia bacterium. Lineage (GTDB taxonomy): Bacteria > Cyanobacteriota > Vampirovibrionia > Gastranaerophilales > Gastranaerophilaceae > Limenecus. The sequence goes on along the minus strand of CAMEWS010000014.1, from coordinate 24,596 downwards.
AAAGATTGTCGACTTGATAAAACCAACATCAATAAATGTAATTTCATATTCTCCCAATTATGTTATAATTTTTTCAGAATAGTACTCAGGGAGATTTACAATGAGACAATCACAAAGATTAGACAAAATTCCTCCGTATTTGTTTGCGGAAATAGATAGAAAAATTGCAGAAGCAAAGGCTAAAGGTCACGATATTATTTCACTGGGTATCGGCGACCCTGACACTCCGACAATACCTGCAGTAGTTGAAGCAATGCATACGGCAATTGATAATCCGAGAAACCACGATTATCCGCCCTATAACGGTACTGCTGCTTTTAGAAAAGCCTCTTGTGATTGGATGAAAAAACGTTTTGGTGTTGAATTGAATCCTGATACACAAATGCTTGCAAATATCGGTTCTAAAGAAGCGATTGCTCACGTATTTTTTGCATTTGTAGATGAAGGTGATTACACTTTGATACCCGACCCCGGATATCCTGTTTACAAAAACGCTACTATTTTTGCAGGCGGAACACCTTATTCCATGCCTTTAAAAGCGGAAAATAAATTTTTACCTGATTTAGATGCAATTCCCGAAGATGTTGCAAAAAAATCAAAACTTATGTTTATAAACTATCCGAACAACCCTACTGCGGCTGTTGCGGATAAAGAATTTTTCAAAAAAGCCGTAGATTTTTGTAAAAAGTATGATATTCTTTTATGTTCCGATATGGCATATTCAGAAATGACTTATGACGGATACAAAGCCCCGTCTGTATTAGAGGTTGAAGGTGCAATGGACTGCACAATTGAGTTCTATTCACATTCAAAATCTTATAACATGACAGGCTGGAGGGTCGGTTTTGTTTGCGGTAACGAACAAGCAGTAAAAGCTCTCGGTACAATCAAAAACAACATCGATTCCGGTACTTTTAAAGCTATTCAAGACGCCGCACAAGAAGCCTATAACGCTCCGTCCGAGCAAACAGAAAAACTGCTTGCTATGTACAAAGAACGTAAAGAAATTCTAGAAGACGGTTTTAGAGATTTGGGCTGGCATGTAGAACCTTCTAAAGCTACATTCTACCTTTGGTTACCTGTTCCCGCAGGGTTTACATCAGAAGAATTTGCAACCGTTATGTTAGAAAAAGCTCATGTTGTTATACCGCCGGGAAATGGCTATGGAAGCTGCGGCGAAGGATTCTTCAGAGTTTCTTTAACAAGACCCGCAAACGAGTTGAGAGAAGCTCTAAACCGCATGAAACGCGCAGGCATAAGCTACAAGATGTCAAAATAAAAATAATAAACAGGAGTCTAAAAAGCTCCTGTTTTATTTATTAATTAATTGTTACAATACAATTTTTATTAGCAAAAATTTTTATTTTAGTTGTTTGTGTGAATGTTAGTTTTTATAAAAAGGAGCAAGTGAAATGTCAGTTTCCCCAATAAACAATTCTCAGCCAATTCAACAAAAAAATTCAACAGTCGCAAGAAAAACCTCCGCTTTTGCAGGAGCAGCAGCTTCAGCATATGCTGCATTGCAAGCATTAGATGGCGAAATGGAACCGGCAGAAATATACCGCAGAGCAAATTATAAGTATGATCAATTAGCTAACCAAGTAAAAGAAGCTGTTCCCTTTAAAGACTTCCTTAAAAAATCAAAACAAATAGCACGTGCTGAATTAGCTTGCGGAGTTGCAATGATTATGTTGGGTGCATTAACAGTGGGCTTTGTTGTTGACAAATGTATTGATGCAGTTAAATCTCACAAGGCTAAAAAAGCAGCGCAATCTGCAGAATAATTAGTAATAAATAATTATTAAATAAAAAAGCCGATATAATAATCGGCTTTTTTATTGCTTAATTTTTTATTTCTTAACTTGCTGCATGAATTAAAAATCTAAAGTAAATATAACCCGAACTTAATAACAAGGAAACGAAAGTTATTAATATACCGTATTTAAGATATTTCATAAACGAAATCGGTTTGCCGTGTGCGGCGGCAGTTTCTGAAACAATAACGTTTGCTGCGGCACCGATAATCGTCATGTTTCCGCCCAAACAAGCACCCAGTGACAAACACCACCACAAAGGATGTGCGTATTCAACACCTTGAGCCAGTTGTATTTGATAAATCATAGGTGCCATTGTTGCTGTGTAAGGAATATTGTCTACAATACCCGATAGAATTCCCGATGCCCATAAAATAAGCATTGCGGTAGCCGATTCACTTCCGTGGGTGACATTGAGTATCCATTTTGCCATAACGGAAATACCGCCTGCGGCTTCAAATCCTCCGATTATAATAAACAAACCGATAAAGAAAAATATCGTGTTCCATTCTATTCCGTTTAAGACACGCTTGGGACTTTCAAATATCATCAAAAAGCTTGCACCTAAAAGTGCTATTACATAAGATTCCATGTGAATTATATCGTGAAGAACAAAACCTAATATGACAAGTGCAAGCACTATGGATGAACGTATTGCAAGTTTTTTATCCGTAATTGTTTGAGAGTTGTCCAATTCTGCAACAGCCTCCATTTTTTCTTTTGAGGCAACAAGGTCTTTTCTAAAACACAGCCATAAAATTGACATTGTAACGGCAAGAATTATCAACACGATTCCCGTTAATTCGTTTAAAAATGTCATAAACGAAAAACCTGCTTTACTTCCTATAATAATGTTTGGCGGGTCGCCAATAAGTGTAGCCGTACCGCCTATGTTGGAAGTTAAAATTTCCGTTATTAAAAAAGGAATAGGGTTTATGTCCAATTTTTTTGCGGCAAGGAAAGTAATAGGCACAACAAGTATTACCGTTGTAACGTTATCCAAAAACGCTGATGCAACCGCCGTAAATATTCCCAAAGTTATTAAAATCAAAGTGGGATGACCTTTGGTTTTTTTCAAAAGTGCGTTTGCTATCCACGTAAATATACCGCTTTTGCTTGCTATACTTACTATTATCATCATGCTTATTAAAAGAAAAATTACGTTAAAATCTACAAAATTGATAAAATAGTGCGGGTCAATTACTGCTTCATGACCTTTGGATTGAGTAAGCAAACCGAGCACAAGTGTAATGGCAGCACCCAGCATTGCTACCGTAACTTTGGATATCTTTTCCCAAGCGATAAAAATGTATGCAATGATTAAAATTGCAGATGAAATAACAAGTGCATGCGATTGAATATAATTAAAAAAGTGTTCCATAACTGCTCCTATAAATTTTATGCCAATTTTAACTTATGCAAATATTCTTGTAAACATCCGTATGATTTAAAATTTCTTAGATACAGTCTTGATAATTCATTCATACACAATATAATTTCCGGCTGCATTATAACTTGGAGGCATAATCTGTTACATCCCTTTATGATTAAGTTGTTTTTGGCACATGTTTTTGTGATAATTTTTACACTGGACAAAATTAGAGAGAGAGCGTATATGGGATTATTAGGATTTTTTAAAGAACCTCCGATTGCAGAACCAATCAAAGATGAAGAACAAATTAAAAAAACATATTCTCATTTCAGATTGAGAATGTTTTATTCCTGCTTTATAGGTTATGCAATGTTTTACCTTTGTAAAAAGAACATTGCGGCAGCTTTGCCTTCAATGAGTAAAGAGTTGGGATATACCAACTTAGAATTGGGTGTTATCGGCAGTTCATTGTATTTAACTTATGCCATCGGTAAATTTGTTAACGGTATGATTGCAGACCGTTCCGATGTAAGAAAATTTTTACCTACGGGCTTAATCCTTGCAGGGCTTGCTAACATTTGCTTTGCGTTAAGCTTTTTTGTATTTACCCCAGGCAAATTCACATTCTTTGGTTTGCCTTCAGCAACAATTTTGTTGTGGGTGTTAGCATTCTTTTGGGGATGTAACGGTTGGTTTCAATCAATGGGATTCCCGCCTGTTGCTAAAAGTTTAACATACTGGTTTTCTAACTCCGAAAGAGCTACAAAGTGGGCTATGTGGTCAACTTCACACCAAACAGGTACATTCCTTGCGGTAATTCTTTCGGGTTTTGTAATTGCAAAATTCGGCTGGCAAGCTGCGTTTTACATCCCCGGTACGTTAGCAATTCTTGTTGCTTTATGGATGTTTAACCGTCTTAGAGATAAACCGCAAACTATCGGTCTTCCTGATATTGAAGAATACAGAGAACCCGAAAAAGTTAAAGAGGCGGCAAAAACCGAAGAAGAAGATGACGGAATGTCATATATTCAAATTCTTGTAAAAAATGTATTAACAAACAAAGCTATCTGGGCTTTGGCAATGGCTTACGTATTTGTATATGTAATAAGATTTGGTACGGAAGACTGGATTATCAAATATCTCGTTGAGGCTAAAGACAATACTCTTGAGCTTGCTTCAATGAAGCTTGCCTGCTTGCCTTTGTTCGGTTTCTTCGGAACAATTTCCGCAGGTGTAATTTCCGACAAAATATTTAAAGGCGCAAGAGCACCGATTAACGTAATTTTCTTAATCGGCGTAATAGTTTGTATGACAGGTTTGTACTTCAACGGTACGGGCGAAAACTTTATTGATACAGCATTCTTTGCATTGACAGGCAAAACACTTGTTGATGTTTTAAAAATTAACGGTTCTGGTGTAATTGATATCTTGTTAATAGGTTTTTCGGGATTCTTTACATACGGTCCGCAAATGCTTATCGGCGGTGTTTGTGCTATCGAATCAAGCTCAAAGAAAGTTGCATCTGCTGTTACAGGCTTTACAGGTACATTCGGTTACTTGGGTGCAATGCTTTCAGGTTTGGGTACAGGGCTTGTTGTTGACAAATTCGGCTGGAACGGTGCGTTAGCATTCTGGGGAATTTCAGCATTGATTTGTGCAGCGATTTGCTTACCAATGTGCTTTAAGAAAAAAGCTGCATAAGCTTTTAGACAATAAAAAAGAGGTGTTCATTTTTGAACACCTCTTTTTTATAATTTTATAATGTGAAGTAAAAAATATTTGATGAAAATCTCTTAAAATATTTTTGCAAACGAAATAAAATAATCGTTAATTACATTGACAATAATCGGCATAATCCAAAGCAAAATTGCCGCCCCCAAAACAGGCTTGAATAAAAAGCTCAATTGAAAAACGTTTACCTGCGGAGCTGTTTTTGAAATTATACCAAGAATTAAATCTTGACCCAATGTAGCAAGCAAGACAGGAGAAGCAATCTGCAAACCGACATAAAGAATGTTTGAGGTAATTGTAACCAAGTATTCCTGATTGATTAATTTGTTCATAGGAATTGCGTGTGCATACATAGGAAACACTTCAAAACTGCGGTGTAAAGCATTGATAAGCCAATACACTCCGCCAATGTGTATAAACAGAATTACCGCAAGTAACCCGAAAAAACTGCCTAAAATAGAAACTTGTGTTCCTACTGTCGGATCAAGCACCATTGCGGAGGACAAACCCATTTGCATGTTAATCATGTCCCCTGCGGCAGAAATTGCTTGTACAATACAGTTTGCAATAAAACCGATTATCATACCCGCTGCAACATTGAGAATTATCCCTAAGAAAAGCGATGACCCGTTTTCCACAGCACCTACGGGTACTGTCATCATAAGAATAATTGTTAAAATTAGAGAAAAAGCAACCTTTATTATCCCTGCCATTTCTTTTCTGTTTAACACAGGTGCAAATCTTACAAAGCCTAAAACACGTGCAAAAATCAGAATTCCACTGCCGAGCGCAGAATTGATTTCAGGAAAATATTTAGGAAATTCGTGTAATATTGTTTCTATCATTACGGCTCTTTAACTTTGTCTATTTCTAACAGATTTTTGTCTATGGGTTCTTGGTTATCTACAAGGACTTTGATTGTGTAAGTAATATTATTTGCTTTGTATGTTATATAAGATATACCTTCGTTAAATGTATTTATCACAAGCTGTGATTCAACACCGAGTATATCAGTTACTATTTCTGCATTTACAACATTTTTGTTTGTAATTTGCAGTTCCATAGGTCTTGAATCTAAATCCAAAACATAAGCACAGTCTGTATGAAGATTGATAACAGAAGGGCTGTTTTCTGCAGCAAAAGATACAGCTTTGCTGATTAAAGTTAAAATTAAAATTAAAATTAAAATTATTTTTTTCATCTGTTATCCTTAATTGTTTGTGCGGTTTCACTTTTGTTAATCGGTGAATACCTGTCACATTCTGTTATGATTGTACTCACTGTATACACCCGTTCAACGAGCAACCGTAATCAGTTGATAATATGAAATTATTGTCTGTTGATTATTGCATTTGTTTCAATTAGGTTAGGACGAGGATTCGGCATTCTATCAGAAGGATAGTGTTTTATTTTTGAGTTGTAATCTATGAAAGGAATTTTTCCGGGATTACGCATTATATCTCCGATTTCTTGTTTATCAAATCTACCGTTACCATTCTTAAACTCGGAATCAAACGGACGAGTATATTTGTGATAACTTTCGGAAAGCACAAAACTGTCTGCCGACGGTATTTGGTTAAATGCAAGATGAAACCCTTCCGTTAAAAGGTTTGTCAAAAGTTTTATATAGCCGACACCCATAACCATTAAAACTAAAAATACAGCAAGAATTTTGGGTGCTGCAGCAATTGTTTGTTCTTGTACTTGAGTAACAGCCTGTAAAATACCTACAACAAGACCAACGCCTGCCGCAACAAGTACACATGGCATTGATATCATCAACATTGTTATAAGACCTTTACCCATATATTCAAGTAGTATTTCCATATTTTTATCCTTAATTGTTTTTGTTTTAAAACTTTCAGAGTGACAATATCTGTTTAATTAAAGCTTGTTACCAAACCGTGAACAATCATGCTCCAACCGTCTACCGCAATAAAAATAAGCAGTTTAAACGGTAATGAAATGATTGTCGGTGACAACATGAACATACCGAGTGCCAAAAGTACGTTTGCGACAACCAAATCCAACACGATAAACGGAACATAAATTACAAACCCAATTTCAAAAGCGGTTTTAAGTTCGCTAACAATGTATGCGGGAGCAACCTGCCAAATTGTTATATCTTCGGGACTTTTGGGCTTTGGAGCTCCTGATAATTGTATAAAAAATGTCATATCCGACTGTCTTGTTTGTTTCATCATAAATTCTTTAAGCGGTTTTGAACCTTCATTTAAAGCCATTACGATATCACCGTTTTTTTGGTACGGAACGGAACCCATTTCCCACATTTTTTGAAATACGGGGCTCATTGTATAAATTGTTAAAATCATGGACAAGCCGACAAGCACAATACCCGGAGGAACTTGTTGTGTACCGAGTGCTTGTTTAAGCATGGAAAATACAATTGTATATCTTAAAAAACTGGTCATACAAGTAAAAATCATTGGCAGCATGGAGAATACCGTCATGACCAGTAACATTTGTAAAACCGGATTTATATCTTTTAATACACTTTCCATTATTTTATATCCCTTTGATTTTTAGTTTTGTTAAAACTTACTTTCAGTTTCTTCATTCACAATTGATGTCTCATCAAGTTTGCGAAGAATTTCTCTCATCAGCGGTGGTTTTTTCCTTGTCATTCTTATTGCTCCCGCTATTTCTCCGTAGTCTGTTTTTTGTTCCGATTTATATTGGTTGAAGGTAGTTTTAAAATTCGGCGATTCCACATCTACTGTAACAACAGGTTCTTGTGTAATTTCAGGCATGCGAGGAATGTTTTGATGTTCATTGAGTTTTGCAAGAAATGCTGTGCGCTCCGCATCCGCAGCAATAAGAAATCTTTCATTTCCTGTTTTAATAACATAAAGAGTTTTTCTTGGTGACAGGTTAAGTGCATTTTCTACTGAAAATTCTTCGCTGTTGCGCGAAAACTTGTTGTTACCCATTGTCTTTTTGTAGACCATAAGACAAATAAATAACAATCCTACCATTGCCATTGAATAAACTAAAAAATTAATCAAATAAGTACTCATTTTATTTCCTACAAATCGTCTTCATCTACATCAAAGTCTGAATAATCAAAGTTTTCTTCTTCATCTTGATTTATTTCTTCTTGAGCATATTCTTGCTCTTGTTCCACAGGGTATTGTTCGTCTTCAAGATTTTCTACGGAATAATTTTCTTCTTGCTGTGGTTGAATATCTTCTTCGTACTGATTTTCGGGTTCTTCCGTAAATACTTGATTAATTCTGACCCCGTATCTATCATTTATAATGACCAATTCTCCGGAGGCAACAATTTTGTCTTCAACTTTAAGATCAATTTTGTTGTCATAAACCGAACCTATATCTACAACAAGACCTTCGGAAATCTGTTTGAGTTCTCCGAGCGTAAGTTTTACTTTTTCAAATTCAGCACCAATATCGACCTGAATTGAATCCCACATGTTATATATATCGTTGTCAGACATGTTATCTCCTTTCGGGTTGTCCCCGTTATCAAAATCATTTTCAATCATAATCGAAGGATTAGGCACAACTTTAATTTGTGTGCTGTAATTTTCGTATTTAAGTGTCATTTGCGAAGAATTGCTGTACTCTAACAGCACAATGTCACCTTGTTCAAGACTTTTTAGGTCGTTGAGTTTTATTCTGGTATGTCCGACATTGAGATTTACCCTTGCAGTGTTGGACAAAAAGTTTGTTATTGTAAATGTTTCTTCACCAAGTGTTACTTTTTGCGGAACAATTGCCACTGTAGGGATTTTAATGACAATTTTTCCCAAAGTCATATTGTTTGCTCTAAGGTAAAACGTAAGGTTGCATTCGTTATAGTTGGTATTGTTTTTGGGAAGTTCTTCGGCTTTTTTTATATGTTCGGCAAAGTTTTGGTACAAGAAGTCATCAAACCCTGTTAGGATTTTTGCTTCGAGTTCCGTAATTTTTTCTATATTAAAAGTTTTTCCGTTTTTGCCCAAAATGTTTTCTAACAAGATTTTAACCATTTTTGCGGAAAGTCTTATAAAAACGGAAAGTTCTTTGTTTAACCTTATTTTTGTTACAAAAAATTCTTCACCTTTAACGAGTGAGTTTGTATTTTCGCTTATGCTTAAAAGTTTTACGTCTGCTTCCGTACCCCAAAACTCTTGAAAAGTATCTTTAACAGTTTGCGTAAAATGATTATTGAACCACTCATAAGTTAGGTTCAAATTATTAGAAAATTCTGATTTTATTTGATTTTGCTCGTTTTGTTTAAGCAACTTTCTTCCCCAAATAGGAGATGTTTAACTATATATCCCTACATCTTCCCCTATAGTAATATTAGTAATCGGGAAGCATTTTAACATCATTTGTTCAGTGTATTTTAAGGCTCAAAATATCTATAATAAATATTTTACGAATTAAATTCTCTTATAAAATTTTCTATCCAATTAAAAACACCCAAAAGTTCGTAAGGTTTTGGCAAATACAAGTCCGCACCTGCATTTAACACTCTTCTTTTATCATGAACAATTGTTGATAAAACTATTTTTGTATCTTTTAAATTTTCATCATTTTTTATTTTTTGACACAAAGCCAATCCCTTTAAGGTATCAGCATCGCCTGCATCCAATATTATAACGGCAGGTTCACAGTTTTTTACCATATTCATAACCTGTCCGTAGTCTGAAACAGATATTACTTCATACCCTTGCATTTCACCCGTTGTTTTTAAAAGATAATTTAAAGCTTCATCAGGCTCTGCTATGAGGATTTTGTTGTTATGCTCTTTGCTTAAAACAGCATTGTCTGCACTAATTTTTGCTCTTTCTACAACATAAGATGATTTTGTGTTGTATTTTGCAAGTTTGCAAGCGGCCAAAAGCGAATTTATTACGGAGCTTACCGTAGAATATGACTGAAATTCGCTTGAAATTACACCTATACTTGTTGAAACAAGGTCAACACGTTTTCCTGCATCATCGTCACCATGAAGAATTATATAGCCTGATTTTGCGTCTTCTTCCGTATAAAATTTTTCCACAATCGTTTCAAAGGCATAAACCAGAAAAGATGCGATATGTTCTGCTTTTAACGGGTTCGTCAAAATTAAAAATTCGCCGTCATTAAGTTCACCCAAAAAATCGTTTTCATCAAGCGAAGAATTTATTATTGCAGTATAAGTTTGAAGCATTTTGTCGGAGGCAAGGTCGCCGTATATCTCTTTGTAAGCTTCAAAATTATTTATTTTAACAAGCAATCCCGCCCACTTTTTGTTTTCAAAAATCGTACGTTTTAAAATTTTAAAAGTAGCTTTTGCTTCGGGCAATTGGGTAGTTTCCGATATTAAAAGTTCAAAATGTCTGCGCAAATGCGCATTTATACGAGCTTTAAATTCTTCCGAGTCAATAGGCTCGCTCAAAAAATCATCTGCACCGGAATCCAGTACATTCAATTTGTCTTGAAGGTCATCGGATTTTGACAAAGCAACAATGCAGGGTCTTGATGTATAACTTAGCATACGTAATTTTTTAATAACATCAGAAAGCGATGTCCCAACACAATCAATGCTGTCTGAAACAAGTACCAAATCAGGCTCGTATTCCGTTAAAATTTCTATTGATTTTTCTGTTGAGGCTGCAATTAAAACACTTGCACCAACAGATTCAATGAGCTTTTTGTATTTTGCCGGCAATTCTTTTCTTTTGTCATAAATTAATACAAGCTTGGATAACATTATCTGTCCTCCATTACTTTTTTGCATTGATTTGTATAAGTTACACAAGGCAGAATTACCTCAAAAACCGAACCGCTGTCAGGCAACTCCGTACAACTTTCAACCAAAATTTGTCCGCCCATTTTTTCTATAAGATTTTTTACTATATACAATCCGAGCCCGCTACCTTGCACTTTTCTTGTGAGATGATTTTCTACACGTGCAAATTTATCAAAAATTTTAGAAAAGTTTTCGGGGGTGATACCTATGCCATGGTCTATAACTTTTATGCTCACAAAATTTTCATCTTTATTTGCGGCTTTAACAGTAATTGTCCCTTTGTCAAAAGAATATTTTGCCGCATTATCCAACAAATTAATCATTATTTGTTGAAATTTGTTTTCATCGGTCAAAATGTTTGAAATATCCGTTGCGCAATCAAATTCAAAATTATACTCGGGATATTGGTTTTTTATAATATACAAAACTTGTTCAATTTGAGTTTTCACGTTTACGGATTTATAAACAAGGTTTGTTTGCTCCACCTGCATTTTAGATATGGACAAAAGATTTTCAACTAGTTTTATAAGCCTGTTTGATTGTTCTTTTATTATTGTCAAAAACTTTTGAATTTGAGCTTTGTCCAGTTTGTCAAAAGACATTAACATTGTATCGGCAAAACCTCTTATGCTTGTAAGAGGGGTACGAAGTTCATGACTTACCGTAGAAATAAAATCCGAATAAACTTTTTCCATTTGATTGTCAATAACAGACAAATAATAAGTGTTTTCGTGTCTTGAAATTTTATATGTATAATCTTTGATTACTATTGTGTCTTTGTTTTGGGGCAAAAATTCATAAATGTTTTTGCCATATATTTTATTGCAGTTTGTGTTAAAAAGTGAGCAAAAGTATTTGTTTGCATAAATAATGTGGTTGTTGTCATCAACGACGATAACAACAGAATCAAGATTTTCTACAATATTTTTAAAGTTTGGCTGTTCCATAAACTCATTATAACAACGCATAATAAAAATTGTAAAAATTTAAGGTTTTCTTAATTTTGTTGATTAATTAAATAAAACAATTAAACTCTTTGTACAACAAATGCTATCCATTGGTCTTGGTTTAATGTTTCAACGAGTTTTAAATTGTGTTTTTCGATTGCTTCTAAAACCACAGGCGCTTTTTCATTTAAAATACCACTTAAAACCATATATGATTGCGGTTTCATAATGGATTTTAAATCTCCCATAATTTCCGCAAGTACGTTATGCAAAATATTTGCACAAACAAAATCATACTGCTGTGTCAAAGTATCTGCCGTTGCACAGGCAAAATCTGTTTTGTTAATTACGCAATTAATTTTTGCATTTTCTTTTGCAACATCAATAACAAGCGGGTCATTGTCAATTGCGTCAACGTGCTGTGCACCGAATTTTACAGCCGTAATTGCAAGTATGCCCGAGCCTGTGCCAATATCCGCAACGTCATCTCCGTCTTTAACATATTTTTCTATAGCCTGTATACAAAGCTGTGTAGTGGCGTGTGTTCCTGTTCCGAAAGCGGAGCCGGGGTCTAAGGTAATTAAAATATCACCTTTTTCACGAGTACATTCTTCCCAAGAAGGGCAAATAATCACGTGTTCGCCGGCTTTGGTCGGTTTCCAGTGTTCTTTCCATTTTTTTGACCAATCCTGATGAATAACTTTTTGTGCGGAAATTGTCCATTCACCCAGTTCTTCATCACTAAAGCCTGTTTCTTTCAGTTCTTCTTTTGCATTTGTAAAAATCTCTTGAATTTGTGACGAAGAAAATTCGGATTCTTCCATTACAACATAGCCTTTTGCAATATTGTTTGTTGTTTCTATTAGTTCAAGGTCTTTGTATTTTTCTTCCGCTTGCACAACCCCTTCACATTCAAAACGGGCAAAGAAAACTTCTGTTGCCAACTCGATTGCACAAGGGTTGATTTTTAGTGATATTTCAAAATAGTCTTTCATAATTTATCTTTAATTTTGTTGAAGTAGAAACCCCAACTTATTGTTCAACTTAAGAATTAAACACACCCATACGGCGGAACTTGTTGTACCTGTCATCTTTAAGCTGTTGAGGTGTAAAGTTTTTGAATTCTTTTAAAGATTTCAAAATTTCTTTTTTAAGTTCTTCGCCCATAGCCTCGTAGTCGTAGTGAGCACCGCCTAAAGGTTCTTTTACAATGCCGTCAATTATGTTGTTTTTAAGCAAATCTGGACCTGTAATTTTTAACGCTTCTGCTGCTTCTGAGGCTTTTGAAGCATCACGCCAAAGAATTGATGCACAGCCTTCGGGTGAAATTACTGTATAATATGCGTGTTCCAAAACCAAAACCTTGTTAGCAACAGCCAGTCCCAATGCACCGCCTGAGCAACCTTCACCTGTAATTACGGCAATAACCGGAACTTCCAATTTTGCCATTTCTTTAAGGTTTACGGCAATTGCAATACCTTGACCGTGTTCTTCCGCTTTGATTCCCGGATAAGCACCGGGGGTGTCAATTAATGTAACAATCGGCAAGCCGAATCTGTTTGCATGTTCAAAAAGTCTTAAGGCTTTTCTGTAGCCTTCGGGTTGCGGCATACCGAAGTTATATTCAAGGTTCTCTTTTGTAGACTTACCTTTTACAGTGCCGACAATCATTACGGGTGTGTCATCAATTCTTGCCACACCGCCGATTATGGCTCTGTCGTCAGTTCCTTCTCTGTCGCCGTGCATTTCGACAAAATCCGTAGTAATCAGATTTATGTAATCCAAAAAGTTCGGACGATTAGGATGTCTTGCTATTTGAAGTTTTTGTACGGGTTTTAGGTTTTCGTACAATTCTTTTTTGTATTCTTGGGATTGTTGTTCAAAGACTGCTATTTCTTTGGACAAATCCATGCCGGATTCTTCACTCATTTTTTTCAGTTCTTCTATTTTTTCTTCTATCTTTGTTATAGGTTTTTCAAAATCAAGTTTCATAATGTAAATCCTGTTATCTCTTTAATCTTAAACTGTTATTCCGTTTTAACCTTGGCGTTACAGTTTGCACAACCCCGAAGCGTTTCAGGGTTACAGATTTTATTAATTCTCGTGTCTGTGAAGTTTTAGTATTTTGGCGAGCGTGTCTTTTAACTCGCTTCTTTTGGTAATCATATCAAGCTGCCCGTGTTTCATCAGATATTCTGCTGTTTGGAAATCAGCAGGGAGTTTTTGTCTGATAGTTTGTTCAATTACACGTCTGCCCGCAAAGCCGATACGTGCGCCTTGCTCTGCAATAATAATATCACCGATTGTACCAAAACTTGCCGTAACACCGCCATAAGTCGGGTCAGTAAGAATGTTGATGTAGAGCAGTTTGGCATCATTGAGCTTTGCAACGGCACAGCTTGTTTTTGCCATTTGCATTAAAGACAATGCGCTTTCTTGCATTCTTGCACCGCCTGATGCCGTAATTGTAACTACGGGAATTTTCTTTTCTAAAGCTTTTTCAATAATGCTTGTAACTTTTTCACCGACAACACTACCCATAGAACCACCCATGTACTCAAAATCCATAATGGCACAGGCAATTTCTTCTCCATTTACTTTGCCTATCCCTGTAACAACGGCATCGTTAAGGTTTGTTTTGGCTTTTGCTTTTTGTTGTCTGTCTTTGTATGATTCCGTATCAAAAAAGTCTAACGGGTCTGACGGAGAAATGTTTTCAAAACATTCTTCAAAAGTACCTTCGTCAAACAATTGTTTTATTCTTGTTCTTGCATTTATTCTAAAGTGATAGCCGCATTGAGGACAAACCATCATGTGTTGCTCAAGTTCTTTTCTCGGTAACTGTGCGTTACAATTGAAACATTTTACCCACAATTTGCCGATATTGTCATCAATTTTAGGGTCAATCGGACGAGCAGCATGTTGTTCTTCTTTTCTTGTTTCAAACCAATCTTTTAGAGTCATTTTTTATATATTCCCCTTGTCAAAATTTTAGATTTTTTAAACATTATACTACAAACCCAAAAATTACAACCCACAATTGGATTTATGTAAACTATTTATTGTCATGTACAGCAAAGACGTTTTTATTGGCAAGAATGTTATAAAATTGTGAGATATTTCAACCTTTACCCTTAACATGACGATCGGTATTATTTATATTATAATAAGAATTATTAATGATATAGGAAAATGAAATGACAAGACCCATAGTAGCCGTAGTAGGACGTCCTAACGTAGGAAAATCAACATTTGTAAACAGAGTTGTAGGTGCACGCCAATCAATCGTGGATGACCAACCCGGTGTAACAAGGGACAGAATATACTTTGATGTTGAATGGCAGGGTAAAGAGTTTACCCTTATTGATACGGGCGGTATTATACCGGGGGATGAAGATGAAATTATGCTTAACATTTTTACACAGGCAAAAGTTGCGTGTGAAGAAGCGGAAAAAATCATTTTCATTGTAGACGGAAAAGACGGTCTTAACCCGATAGATTACGACATAGCCAATGTGCTAAGGCGCAGCGGGAAGCCTGTTTTTCTTGCAGTAAACAAGCTTGATGCACCGGAACATTTTGCACAGGCATCGGAATTCTATGCGTTGTCAATTGGCGACCCTTACGTTATTTCCGCACTACATGGCTCGGGCGGTGTAGGTGATTTACTCGAGGATATTACAAAAGATTTTGAAAAAGAAGAAAACGGACTTGAATCTGACATAATTAAACTTGCGATTGTCGGTAAACCCAATGCAGGCAAATCTTCCATAGTCAATGCGCTTTTAGGTGAAGACAGAGTGATTGTAAGTGATATTTCGGGTACAACACGTGACAGTATACACTCAAAAGTAAAATATGAAGGCGAAGAATTTTTGCTTGTGGATACAGCAGGTATCAGAAAAAAATCCAAAGTAGATTGGGGTGTGGAAAAATTTGCCGTAGACAGAGCAATCAGAGCAATACGTGATTGTGATATTGCAGTACTTGTTATTGATGCAACAGAAGGTTTGACCGATCAGGATAAAAAGATTTCGCAAACAATTGTTGAGGCAGGCAAGGGTATAATTATTGCCGTTAACAAATGGGATTTGGTTGAAGACAAAGATAAATCGGGCGACCCTACCGCAAAGTATACAAAAGAGCTTTTGCATGATGCACCGTTTTTGGATTTTGCTCCGCAAATATTTATTAGTGCCAAAACAAAACAACGACTTGTCAGTATTTATAAGCAGGCAAAAGAAGTTTATGCACAATGTACAAAACGTATTTCCACAAGTATCTTGAATAAAGTGCTTTTAGAGGCAATGGCAATGAACCCTCCGACAACAAAACGGGGTAAAAAATTAAGAGTTTATTACTCCGCACAGGTCAGAACCGCTCCGCCTACGTTTATTTTGTTTGTAAACGATGAAGACCTTGTTCAAGACAGTTACAAACGCTACCTTGAAAATAAAATGCGTGAGGCGTTCGGATTTTTCGGCACGCCGATTAGAATGTCTTTTAGAGAACGTAAAGAAAAAGCGTAAGTTTATTTATGAGGATTATTTTTCAATCTACAATCCGGTTGTTTGTATTTAAGAGCAAGAATTATTAAAAACTTCACTCTTAAACCGTATTTGTGCTATCCTTTAAAGGTATAGAGGGTTTTAAAATGAAAATTATTGCAAAAAATCTTGTAAAGGTATACGGTGACAGAACCGTAGTTAACGATATCAGTTTTGAAGTAAATAAAGGCGAAGTTGTCGGACTTTTAGGTCCTAACGGTGCAGGTAAGACTACTACTTTTTACATGGTTGTGGGCTTGGTAAAAGCCAACGGCGGACAGGTATTTTTGGGTGATAAAGATTTAACCGATGTGCCGATGAACATTCGTGCAAAAGAAGGTATCGGCTATCTCCCGCAAGAAGCATCAATTTTTAGAAAATTGTCTGTTGAGGATAATATAAAACTTGTTCTTCAAATGAATGACAAGTTAAACGAAGATGAGAAAAAACAAAAACTCGAAGACCTTTTAAACGAATTCGGTATGGAAAAGAAAAGAAAATTTTCCGCAATTTCATTGTCTGGTGGTGAAAGAAGGAGAGTAGAGCTTGCAAGGGCACTTGCCGCAAGCCCTGAGTTTATTCTTTTGGATGAGCCTTTTACGGGGATTGACCCTATTGCTATCGGCGAAATTAAAGAAAATATCAGAAAACTTTCGGAAGAAAAAGGGCTTGGCGTTTTGATTACAGACCACAACCCAAAAGCTACATTGTCTATTACTGACAGAGCCTACGTAATTTTTGACGGTAAAATCAAAATTCAGGGTAAAAGTGTTGAGGTTGCAAATGACCCTGTTGCAAAACAGTTTTATCTCGGAAAGGATTTTACTCTCTAATGAAATTTCCTAAATTAGAATTGCCTTTTAAAATTTTTGACGGATATATTACAAAACAGGTTTTTGCGGCTACTCTGGTTTGCATATTTCTTTTTGTTGTAATTTGGATTGCGCCCGAAACTCTTTTAAAAGTGATTAAAAGAACAATGGCAGGCATTTACACGCCTATGGTGGGGTTACAGCTGCTTGTTTTTGAAGTACCTAAAATCGTAGGTAAAGCATTGCCTGTGGGCTTACTTTTGGGCACATTATTCACTTTTGACAAACTGAGCAAAGATTCCGAACTCACTGTTTTACGAAGTATAGGGCTTACTTTTTCAAGAATCGTGTATCCGATAGTAATTTTAAGCATGTTTGTTTCTGTATTATGTTTTTCTTTGTATAACACGTTAATTCCTTACAGCGAAAAGAAAATTAATATGCTTAAGGGTGAATCTTATGAAACCCACTTTGTTTATACCGTAAAAGCGAACAAAGACCAATTGCAAAAAATTATAGTTGTACCAAAATATTACAACAATATGATTAGCCGTCCGCTTGTATTAAATTTTAATTCTTCTCAATATCAGGATATGAGCGTGTTGAGCAGTATTATGCAGTCTGATTATGCCGTTTATACAAAAGGAAGCTGGGTTATACATAACATCAAACAGTACGAACTGACAAAAGACGGTGTATTTAAAAGCATTAAAAACCTGAAACAGGCGCAGGTTCTTGAAGGTGAAAAAGCTGATACTGCTTACAAAATTATGTCTTATTCCACCAAAAAAGAACGTGAACTTAATAATGCGGAAATTACGGAATATATCGGAATGTTAAAAACCGAAGGGCTTAAAGACGAATACAGATTTATGCTCAACAAGTATCTTCAAAGATATTTTCACTCCGCAATTTGTATTTTGTTTGCGGTGCTCGGGTGTTTGCTAGGTTTTTCAAAACCCAGAGAACAAAAGCTTGTTAACTTTGTTATAGGCATAGGAATTGTGTTCGGTTATTATATTACACTGCCGTTTTTTGATATGTGTGCGGAAAAAGGAATTTTGAGTCCGTACATTACATCATCAATTCAACCTATAGCTATTTTGATTGCTATATTTGTATTTAAAAAGATAAAAGATGTATAAAATCTTTTGGAGTTTAAAATGAAAAAAATATTATCAATATTGTTTTGTGCTGCATTAATTTTTACGACAAGCGCAAATGCCGTAAACTGTAAATGTTCAGACAAAATAGAAATAACCGAAAATAAAGGACTTTATATAATCCGTATTCCAAAAGAGCGCAACTCAAAAGTCTACCCTTATGTAACAAGGTTTTTAACTTTAAACAGAGATGTTTATGACCAAACCGGTGCAGAACTGGTAATAAATGCAGGATATTTTGACCCCAACAACAAAGGTACTTCTTCTTACGTAGTGATTAACGGCGAAACAGTTCTTGACCCGACTACAAATGAAAGTTTAATGAACAACAAAGCTTTGCTGCCAAATCTCGGTACAATATTAAACAGGACGGAATTCAGGGTGTTAAACTGCAATGGCGAAACAAAATATGATATTGCACCGCATGAGGCAAAAGCACCTTATAAATGCAAAATAGTCCACTCTGTTCAGGCAGGTCCAATGTTGTACCCTGATTTGAAGTTGTCACGAGAGTATTTTGTTACAAAAGACGAAGACGGTAACGTTACAAGAGATTCGATTAGTGCATTAAAAAAATGCGCCAGAACCGCAATAGGTATAAAAAATGGTGATTTGTACATAATAATTGCAAATATTTATCACAAACTTACATTACCTGAACTGTACAGGGTTTGTGTGGATTTAAAGCTTGATAAAGCTATGAATTTTGACGGCGGCGGTTCAACTTCATTAAATTACAAAGGTACTGATAATCCACAATACAAAGATTTTGAAATAATTTCCGACAAAAACAAAAGTGCCAGAAAACTAAAATCATTTTTGGTTATAGAATAAAACTTTTTAATCACGCAAAATTTATTTCAGACTCGCAAAGTCGAAACGATTCTGCACTTCAGCTTTTCTTTGTCAACTAAATTAAAAGCAAAAAATAGCAAAAATCAGCTCTGGCAATCCACAATTAGAATTATTACAACAATAGTGTTTGCAATTGCTAAAGAACACAAAACAAGTCGTTATTTAACAATTCTTCACTCCATGCTTGCATTTTGGGGTTTATGTTTTAAAATAAATCATGCAGGATTTTACGTGGACGGCATGTCACGTATGTCCTAAATACTAACCGGCGGGGCAAACTGCCACCGCATGAAAGGAGAAGAAACTATGCCAAAGATGAAAACACACCGCGCAGCTGCTAAACGCTACAAAGTGACAGCTTCCGGCAAAATCTTGAGACGTTCTGCAGGCACAAAACACTTGTTGCAACACAAGTCTGTAAGCAGAAAAAGAAGATTGTCAGGTATGACAGAAGTGTCTGAAACACATTTGGATTTAATTTCCAAAGAATTACCGTACAAAAAATATTCAAGATAAGGAAGGTCTATAATGAGAGTAAAACGCGGAAATGTCTTAAGAAAAAGACATAAAAAAATATTAAAATTAGCTAAAGGCTTTATTGGTGCAAGAAGCAGAATTTTCAAAGTTGCTAATACTGCCGTAATGAAAAAGCTTAAATATCAATACAGAGACAGACGTAACAAAAAAAGAAATTTACGTCGTTTGTGGATTGTAAGAATCAATGCTGCAGCAAGACAACACGGTTTGAGCTATTCTAAATTTATGAATGCTCTTAAAAAAGCTGATATTCAAGTAAACAGAAAAATGCTTGCCGAAATGGCTGTTAATGAACCGGAAGCATTCTCTGTAGTTGTTGAATCTGCAAAAAAAGCAATCGCTTCTTAAACAATAAGCTAATATAAAGTTAAAAAAATACCTCGTTTGTGTATGACATCCGAGGTATTTTTATTATACTATTGTTATTATGAAAAAGATTTTATTATTATTAATTTCTCTATTATTTTTGCTACCTGCAAATGCACTTACTTTACAAGGTAATG
The DNA here is from genome assembly GCA_945946765.1 of uncultured Clostridia bacterium. Lineage (GTDB taxonomy): Bacteria > Cyanobacteriota > Vampirovibrionia > Gastranaerophilales > Gastranaerophilaceae > Limenecus. Next base: position 4,555 of record CAMEWS010000014.1, on the reverse strand, counting down.
CGCAATTTAATGATGAAATCGCAAGAGAAGAAACATTCCACAACATAAATTATGCATTAGGTCCGAACGAATTTAGAGATTACTGGGAAGACCCAAACCACCTGTCAAACTATGGTGCGCTAAAAGCAGGAAAAAATTCACTTTTAAACCGTCAACTTGCCTTGTTTTCTGACGGAACTTACGGTATAAGATACGAAAATGACCCGTATCATAATTTTTATTATGACCAAAACGGGAGTTTGTTTAAAATAGACGTATTAAACAAGCCTTACAACGTTTATCCTCACCGTTCTATTGCCTACAACAGGTATGGCGCATTTAAAAACGCAACTTTTGTAATTTCAAAAGACGAACAATATCTGTACGATATAAATCAAAAACTTATGGGACACTGGGTTAACAATGCCTGCTATGATGATAAAGGCAATGTTTTGATGTTGAGAAAAAATGCACAATAAACATTTAAAAATTTGTCATCCTGAACTGGTTTCAGGGACTCCTGCATTAGCAGGTCAATATAAAATATTGGAGTTTAATTCTATAGACTCCACAAATACATACTGCTTAAAACATTTTGATAATTTAAAAGACAAAACCGCAGTTAGCGCATTAGAGCAAACCGCAGGCAGAGGTCGATTTACAAGGACTTGGGTATCGGGTAATTATGAAAACATTTACCTGTCTTTTGTTTTAAAACCTCACAACCTTAAATACATTGAAAATCTTACACAATATTTGAGTGTAATAACAGCAAAAGTTATTGAAACATACGGGATTGAGGCGGAAATAAAATACCCCAATGACGTACTTGTAAACGGCAAAAAAATATGCGGAATTTTATGTGAAAGTTCTCTGAAAAAAAATGTTATACAAGGAGTTGTGCTCGGTATCGGGATTAATTTAAACATGCCGCAAGAAATTTTAGATTCCATAGACAGACCCGCAACCTCACTTAACATTGAAACAGAACACTCGATAAACAGACAGGAATTTTTAAACGCTCTGGTCACGGAATTTTATAAAGACTACAACTCCACAATTGAACACGGTTTTTGTGCATTTAAAGAAGACTACTTAAAAAGAATAAAATTTTTGGGCAAAACTATTTGGATTCAACAGCGTGACGGTGCTCCAAAAGAAGAATATACCGCCTTAAAAATTGATGACAAAGGAAATTTAATTGTTAAAACATATAACAATGAACAAAAAACTGTTTTATCGGGCGATTTAATACTGTAAAATAAATACAGATGTTGTCTTAGATTGGTCACGACAAGCACAACATAAAATTAATTTATAGAAAACAAAAGGGGCATTATGGAAAACAGAAGTGAAAACAAAATAATAATTACTGTTTCAGGCGTAGACAGAATAGGCATTGTTGCCAAAGTTGCCAATATTCTTGCCGAAAATCAGATTAATATTGAAGATATCAAACAAACAATTATGCAAGATTACTTTGTCATGTTCTTACTCGGTGATATCTCCAAAGCAAAAAAATCCTTCAAGGAAATAAAAGAATGTCTGCAAAAAGCAGGTGAAGAACTCCAAATGGAAATTTGGGTTCAGAAAAAACAAATTTTTGATAACATGCATAACATATAAGGAAAAATTATGACTTCATTCAACTCCGATTCTATATTAGAAACCATAAATATGATTCGTGTTCACCACCTTGATATCAGGACGGTTACACTTGCTCTCAGTTTGCGTGATTGTTGTGATACAGATGTTAAAGCCGTTGGTGAAAAAATTTATAACAAAATCATCAAATACGCCAAAAACCTGACAACTATGGCACAAGAAATTGAAGACGAGTATTCAATTCCTATTATCAACAAAAGAATCGCTGTTACTCCAATTTCACTTGTGGGCGAATCTTGTAAAAATTACGACTACGTTTATCTTGCAAAAGTATTAGATAAAGCTGCACAAGACGTAGGAGTAAATTTTATCGGAGGGTTTGGAGCACTTGTCGAAAAAGGCTGCACAAGAGGTGATGAAGCCTTAATAGAAAGTATTCCCGAAGCACTCGCTCAAACGGAAAGAATATGTTCCTCAGTTAATGTTGCAAGCTCTAAGGCAGGCATAAACATGGATGCCGTATTAAAAATGGGTAAAACCATTAAAAAAGCGGCAGAAATAACCGCAGACAAAGACGGTATCGGCGCTGCAAAACTGGTGTGCTTTTGTAATGTTCCAAGCGACAATCCATTTATGGCAGGGGCATTTCATGGTTACGGAGAACCGGAATGTGCTTTAAACGTCGGAGTTTCAGGCCCCGGAGTTGTACGTGCCGCAATAGAAGCTTTACCGATTGGTACAAGTTTTGATGAAGTTGCCAACAAAATTAAACAAATTGCCTACAAAATCACTTCCACAGGCGAACTTGTCGGTCGGGAAATGGCGCAAAAAATGGGTATTCCCTTCGGGATAATTGACCTTTCTTTAGCCCCTACGCCCGAAATTGGGGACAGCGTTGCGGGAATTTTTCAGGCAATGGGCTTGGAGCACGCAGGCGCACATGGTACTACCGCAGCACTTGCTATGCTTAACGATGCTGTTAAAAAAGGTGGTATTATGGCAAGCTCACACGTAGGCGGTCTTTCCGGTGCATTTATCCCTGTTTCCGAAGATGCTGGAATGATTGAAGCCGCAACAAAAGGATGCTTGACTTTTGACAAACTGGAAGCAATGACCTCTGTTTGTTCCGTAGGGCTGGATATGATTGCAATCCCCGGAGATACTTCATCTGATACAATATCAGGAATAATTGCTGATGAAATGGCAATAGGCATGATTAACAAAAAAACAACAGCCGTAAGAATAATCCCTGCACCAAACAAAAAAGAAGGTGACAAAGTTGTGTTCGGCGGTCTGCTTGGTGAAGCTCCAATTATGAGTGTAAATAAACTTTCCTGTGCAAACTTTGTGCAAAGAGGCGGCAGAATACCTGCACCTATACACAGTTTGAATAATTAATTACCTAAAATCAGAACAAAATATTTGATGAAAATCCTATACGAAGCTTTTGTTCTGATTTTAACAGTCTAGTCTTCTCTGATTGCACCAACTACATTATATACAAAAGCACCCATTGCACTAAGAGCTGCTGCGGGCAACAAGTATGCCCAAACGGGTCTTGCCTGTTTTACGGCAGTTTTTATAGTCGATGCAGTCAAGGTTTCTGCGGCTTTCATCCTTGAGGCAAGTGCATTTTTCAAATTTTGAACATTTTCTTGTATCTGTGTTGATGATGCTTTAATTTTTTGTTCAATTAAACTTTTTTGTTCTTTTGTTTTGGCATCAACATCTGCAAGGAAAAGTTTTGCTGCTTCTGTATCAACATTTTTGTTACGATTGTGCCGTACTTCGTGAATAAACAATCTTCCTGCTTTTTCTACATTTGCATTTTTAATTTCTTCCGATTGATTAAATAATACGGTATCAATCTCATCTTTATATACGGGCATAAACTGTCTGAGTGCCATACCTGCCGCCCCGCCTGCCAGTGTCGCTATTGGTATATTAATATTTCTTGGTTCTGTATTTTTTATTGCACAAACTTGCATGTAATATGCCTTACTTCTCTTAAAAATATGTAAAAAAAAAATTCAATTATTGCTTTTTTGTAATTTTAAAGCTCTAAATTTAAATTTTTTCTATTGTATCACTGCTGTTTTTTGGTGTCAATATACCGATTTATTATTTTAATCAGCTTAGTTTTATTAGAATAGCTATGTTAAAGACTATTTTAAATTATAAAATTATATCAATTTATGTTACAATCAAACAAAGAGGTTTATATGGTTTTAGAAAACAAACTGGGTATAACTGAATCATCGGAACTTGCAAGACAAGAAGAAAAAATTAGCAAAAAAAAGGCTATAGAGCTATTTGAAAAAGGTCTCCTCGATTCTTTGGAAGCAGGAAAGTTTAATTCTTTGGCAATAATACATAAATACCTTTTTGAAGATATTTATGATTTTGCAGGTCAAATCAGAACAGTAAATATTGCAAAGAATAATTTTAGATTTGCACCTGTAATGTACTTAAAACCTGCACTAGAACATATTGATAACATGCCTCAATCAACTTATGAAGAAATTATTGAAAAATATGTTGAAATGAATGTTGCTCATCCGTTTAGAGAAGGAAACGGAAGAAGTGCACGAATTTGGCTTGATTTGTTACTAAAAAAAGAAATCTCTAAAGTTGTTGATTGGTCTAAAGTCGATAAAGAAGATTATCTTTTGGCAATGGAACGTAGCCCTATTAAAAATATTGAAATACGAGAACTTTTAAAACAAGCATTAACGTCTGATGTAAACAATAGAGAAGTTTATATGAAAGGAATTGACGCAAGTTACAGTTACGAAGGTTATTTTGTTTATAAAGCCAATGAACTGTAAAAAAGAAAATTTTAGTTACTCTTAAGCTTCGATATTGAACTTTCCGAATTGGAATATTGCAACAAAACAATTTTTGCTGAAAAATCTTTATTTCATATTGTCAACTGACTCCTACTACTTCTTGAACCTGTGCAAAAAACAAG
>CAMEWS010000013.1 GCA_945946765.1 uncultured Clostridia bacterium | reverse complement strand
TAAAGAAATCTTTTAATATTTTTGCAACAAATAAAAAAATTAAAACATATGAAGATTTAAATGCTTATATTGAAAAATTTATTATAGAAAAGATTTCTGAAGGATTTAATGTCGACTAATTTAATCCCCTTTTAAACACCTTTTAATTTATTTATAAAAATTTATAAAACTATTTGTCGGACAAATAATTTGATAAATTTATGTCAAATTTTTAAAATGTCGGACATTTAGTTTTATAAATTCTTCCCTTAAAATGGTTCAAATTTAAAATTTATCATTTTATGTGTCAGACATTTTAATTTTAAATGTCTAATTACAGTGTTAATAACAAAAAGGTCAAAATGACCTTTAAAGAACCATTTGCAACCATTGAAAAGCTCTTAAAACTTGCTAAAAAAGAGATTTCAAAACAGAGCATGTCTGAATTCAAAGCCTACATAATTTCTCAAAAGAATGAGTGTATTGAAAGCATTAAAAAAGAGCCTTTCGGCTCTTGTTTTATAATGGTGGAGGTTAGGAGATTCGAACTCCTGACCCCCTGCGTGCAAAGCAGGTGCTCTACCAGCTGAGCTAAACCCCCACTTTAAATCTATTTAAAGCTTTTAGGTTTTTCGGATTACTCCGAATAGTCCTATGTCTTTCGACATTTATTATAATACATGCTGATTTTTTTTTGTAAAGTGTTTGAAACAAAAAAATTATAAACACATACCAATCACTTCTATATCATTGTATTTAGCTTTTATCTTACAGTTATATTGATTATTTTTATCCGCCATAATTACACCGAGATAAGCACCCAAAATAGCTTCCAACTGTGACACAGGCAACATATTTGAAGGAAGTTCATTAAAACCAAATTTATATTTCAAAGCACTTTGCAATGCCTTACAATCTACAGGTGAGCGGTCTTTATAAACACCGGCCAATCCGAGCATGGATTTTATTTCTCTAATATCATATCGGAACACATCTATTCCTTGTGTTTTTAATTCTGAAAAGCAATCACACCCTCTGTGAGAATATCTTTGAATCCAGTCATTATCCTGATTTATAAGCGTGCTACTTTGTACAAGTTGATATTCTCTTGCAATAAGTTTCCATTTTGCATTGAGCATTTGAGGATTTTCAGGCAATGCAATATTTATAATCGCATTTTGTTTTCCTACCATTCTTTTTAGAAAAAACCTGACATCTTCCATAGAAAATAGCTTATCTAAAGTAATTATGTTTAAATCTCTGTCAATTATTGCCGCGCCTGTTTCATTTGTTGAGCATGAGCCAAGCGACAATCCGACAAAATAAAGCTTATTTTCATATTTGATATTTTTTAACACGTTATTATCTGTCATCAAAATCTCTTTTATGTTTACAACTAGTATACCGTTCTGTGTATAGATGAATTCATCTTGTTTTGTGTTTTGCTTTCATAAAGCTTTTCAAAATTATTTTGAACATCCCTGTAGTTATTAACTGTCATTTCAATAGATTTGTTCACAACAACAAACATTATAGGCAAAGAAATAATAATTGTCATTATTGCCACAAACATATGTTTGGAAAATTTTATCAAATGTTTTCTTGTTTTTTTTATTAGTGTATTTCTTTGATAGTCAGAAAGAAGTTTATTAAACAACTGAGTACGCTCTTCCATTGGAATTTTATCAAAAAACTCCACATTTTCAGAATTTACCATAACAACAAATTTCTTAGGTTTCGGACCTTTAGTCCTGATAACAGGTGTTTCAATAGCAGCATAAGGATCAAATTCATCCGACTCAGGAACTTCCAAATTTAAATTACCGTCCAACAATGCCTTTGGACTTTGAGAGAGGAATCCTTCGGAATCATCAGAAAAATTAGTCATACTCCTGATAGTTGCCTGAAGTTTTTCTATTTCTTGCTTTTCATCAAAATCAAGATTAAAGCTTTCGTTGTCATCAGCAAATTCTGCCATTTTACCTCTGATAATATTTATGTATTACTAATGAAAGAGAGTTGCAACATATTTTTTGTGCTAAACTAAAAATATTATACTACACTATTTTAAAAAATATGACCCGCAACTATAGGATATTTTCTTTTTTGAAACAAAACGGAGACATAAATGGATAATACACAAAATTTTGAATTTGATAAACAAAAACTGGAAGAATATATTGATAAACTAAACAGCCCCAAAGTCCTTATTATAGGAGATATGGGCATAGATGAAATGGTCTACGGCGATACTGAAAGAATTTCAAGAGAAGCCCCCGTTCTCATCTTAAGACACGCTAACACAAAAATCATACTCGGTCAGGCAGCAAACGCAGCTCACAACCTTGCCACTATAAACAACGGAAAAGTATCCGCTATTGGTTTGTATGGCAATGACCACTACGGCCCTACACTTTTAGAAGCGTTTCAAAAAGTAGGCATTAATACAGATTTTATGGTCAAAGACGAATCCCGACCAACAACAGTAAAATCAAGAATTTCAGGGGCAAGTTTTCACTCCGTAACTCAACAAATTGTTAGAATAGACAGACTGTCAAACACTCCTTTGTCGCAAGAAATTGAAGATAAACTTATCGAAAACATAGAAAAAGCAATCCCTTTGCACGATGCTGTAATACTATCAGATTACAATATCGGGCTTTTAACAGACAGAGTAATAACAGCGGCAATTACAACCGCAAACAAACACGGAAAAATTATTGTTGCGGATGTTCAAAAAGATATGAAACGATACAAAGGTGTATATGCTCTCACTCCAAATCAACCTGACAGCGAAAAAGCAGCGGGATATTTTATAAAAGACAGAGAAACCCTTAACCGTGCAGGTGCGGATATTTTAGATATGACACAGGCACAAGTTCTTTTGTTAACCAGAGGCGGAGACGGTATGGCTGTATTTGAATCAGGAAAAACAGAACATACTGACGTCCCCGTTTTCAACAAAACAAACGTATTTGATGTTACCGGTGCGGGAGATACGGTAGTTGCCTCTTTCACACTGGCTCTTGCTGCAGGTGCACCTCCAAAATATGCTGCAATTATAGGCAACATTGCAGCCAGTATTGTTATTCGTTCATTCGGCTGTGCTACAACCTCGATTCCGGAAATCAAAGCAAGTCTTAACAAAATGAATATGGACAATTACACAATTAAAGCTTAAATAAAACACAATTTTACGAGGAGTTAAAGATGAAAAAACTAAAACCGTTTGATTACGTAATAATCGTTATAGTTATTGCAATAATAGCAATCGGAGCACTTGCATATTTAGGCAAAAACAAATTTTCCAAATCGCCCGTTGAAGCAACCAAAAAAATTGCTTTTCAGGTAATGATGAAAAGTGTTTCCGTTACAGATACACAACCTCCTTTTAAAATTGGTGATGAATCTTTTATCACAATCAGAAACGTACCTTATACAAAACTGGAAATCATTGACGTTGCTTTCCAACCTAAAAAGACAATGATTCCGGTAAATGATGCCAAACAGCCTTTTATTGTTGTAGATGATTATTCACAGCCATATCAGTACGATTTTGTTGTATCACTTATAGATGATGCCAAAATCACAAAAGATGGCCCTGTTGTTGGCGGTAATAAGATAAAGATTGGTATGCCTATTGTATTGGAAGGTTTTAACTACCGTATAGGCGGTACTGTTTCAAATGTTCAAATTATTGATGATGAAAAACTTCCGGAAATAAGAAAAATTATTGAAGAAGCAAAAGCGGCTCAAAACAATCAAGCAGTTCTCAACCAACAACCTAAAAACGCTGAATAGTGATTGTATTATTTTTGAGAATGATACCCCCAGACACTTGTTGCCTGTGACGGACTTGTTATAAAAAAGCGAACTTGTAGTTTTGCACAAGCTCAATAAATAATCGGAGTCAGTTAACAATATGAACAGTAAATTTATTGATATAAAAAACGAAATATATTCTTACTTTCAAAACAAATTTGAAAACATAACAAACAACAGTTTTATTCTTTCTAACGTTGACGGAATAATTCTGTTTTTCATCGGGCTCACGCTTATTTCTTCAACGGTTCTTGCAAGCGAGAAAATAGGCGCATTTGCAATTATTGTAGTTCTTTTAACTGTAATAAAACTGTTTACTAAAAAAGGGGCAAAAGTTTCAATTACGGGTTTTGACGGTGCATTGATTGTTTATTTTGCAATCTGTTTTATAAGCACAATAAATTCGACGCTGGTGCCTCAAAGCATACACGGATTTTTAAAAACGGTAATTTATATATTTTATTATTTTTGTGCGGTAAATTATTTTCAGACAAACCAAAACAAAATCCGCTATGTCTTTATGCTTGTCGGCGTTTTATGTTCAATTGAAGCTTTTATTGCGATTTGTCAAAACTTTGCAGGGGTTGAACAAATATCAACTTGGCAAGATTCAAATTACATAAACCCAGAAGATGCAATTGCCAGAGCATACGGCACTCTAAAGCCATACAACCCCAATTTGCTTGGCGGATACTTAATTGCAGGAATCCCTTATGTATTAGGCACAAGTGCATTACTTTTGGCGAACAAAAAATATAAAATCTGTTTTTTCAGTCTTGTAGTGTTTGCTTTATGTTCTTTGGCTGTGTTTGTTACGGGTTCAAGAGGTGCTTATCTTGCGCTTGGTGCAATTATAGCAACATTAATCGGCATAGTTACCGTTATCATCAATACTGATTTTGCAGCAATGAACAAGCTTAAATTTCTTTGGCATAAAATTGTAATCGGTATTGTCAGTGCATTTACACTGGTACTAATTGCTGTACCTAAAATTACCAAAAGACTTCTATCCATATTTATTTTGAGGGGTGACTCGTCAACTTCCTTCAGAATGAATGTATACCATTCCTGTTGGCAAATGTTCTGCGACAATTGGATACTGGGAATAGGCGCAGGTAATCAAACTTTTAGAGAAATCTACGGTTTGTATATGCTAACGGGTTTCGATGCCCTAAGCACTTATTCAGTGCCTTTGGAAATAGCCGTAGAAAGCGGTATATTCGGACTTTTAGCCTTTGTTGTATTCATAGGTTGGTTTCTGTATAACGCATTTTGCTTTGTAAAATCAAACAACGATACTTACGGGTTAGCCGACAAGGCAATTGTTGCTTCGTCAATATTGCTAATTATAGGTGTGCTGACTCACGGATTATTTGATACAATATATTTTAGACCGCAGGTGCAATTCCTGTTTTGGACAATGATAGCAACGGCTTCTTCCGTTATAACTCAAAAACAGCATATAGCTGATAATATCGAGGTGTAAGATGAATTTAAATAAACGAATAGCATTAACAATTATTGCAATTATCGGGTTTATTACATCAATAAAATTGTCTTTAATATACTGGGACGCTAATTTTAACCCATATGCGCTTTCCAGCTTCTGCTCCATAAACGAATTTATTGACTGTGACGGAGTGGCAAAAACGACTCATTCACAATGTTTTGGTGTACCGCTGGCATTTTGGGGATTGTTTTTATACTTTGTATTCTTGTTTTTTACATATGTAGACAAACTTAAAAACGTTGAAATAAAAGGTTTTAGAATTTTTGCATACTTTGATGTATTTAAAAATCCCGAAGCCTATATTTGCGCAATCGGTTTAATCTCATTCACAATTTCAATGATTCTTGCCGGAATTTCCATTTTTGAAATCAAAAAATTGTGTATTCTGTGCTTTTTTACATACATTTTGAATTTTATACTTGCAATTGTAGGAAAACCGAAAGACGAAAACTTTTTATCAGTACTAGCCATAAGTTTTAAAGATTTTATCTCTGCGATAAAAGTTAAAAAATATGCAATAGCCTTCGGTTTACTAATGATTGCTGCAATAGGTGTTTTAACTTATACAACGGTTTCCGATGTATTGACACCGCAATTAAAATTGCAAAAAGAGCTTGATTATTATTCATCTCCTCACGGCAAATACAAAATGTCTGGCAACATACTTGGTGATGAAAAAGCTACTCTTGTGGTTCATGAATATACTGATTATCAATGTCCGTTTTGTTTTGTGCTAAATACAATGATGCACAGAGCCGTAAGCGAATTGAAAAACATTAAAGTTGTACATCACAATCTACCTTTAGATATGAATTGCAACAAAGCAATGAAATATCAAATGCACGAAGGTTCTTGCCTTATGGCTAAATACGCAATTGCAGCAGGACGTCAGGGCAAATACTGGGATATGAACAGCCTTTTGTTTGACAAGGAATTTCAAGGTGAAGAATCCATCTTGCAAAACGCAAAATCCATTAAAGGGTTAAATCTTGAACAACTTAAAGAAGATGCACATTCTGACGAAGTTGCAAAAGAACTGACCAAAGAAATTGATGAGGCAAACAATCTTGGCATTGACGGAACGCCCGCAATAAGAATCAATATGGAAACAAAAGTGGGAATAATGCCATACGAAGAATTAAAAGCAAAATTATTGAAAGCAGGGGCTGTTGAAAGATAACAAACCTCAAATCATATTACATGCCTGCTGTGCGGTATGTATGGCATATCCGATAGAACTTTTAAAACAAGACTATGAACCAATAGTCTTGTTTTTTAACCCGAATATTTATCCCGAAACAGAGTATTTAAAACGCCGTGATGAACTGATTAAATACTGTGAAAAGCAAGGTTATAAATATATTATTGAAGAATATGCTCCCGAAAAATGGTACGAATATGTAAAAGGTTATGAAAAAGAGCCTGAAAAAGGTATGCGCTGTAACAGATGTTTTGAATTCCGCCTTGAAAAAACCGCACAAAAAGCAAAAGAACTAGGCATAAAATATTTTACAACCACTTTAACCGTTAGTCCTCATAAAGTTTCTAAAAATATTTTTATGGCAGGTAAGACGGTTGCACAAAAATACGGTTTAGAATTTATAGAATACGATTTTAAAAAACAAAACGGTTTTTTAAAGACAATGGAAATTGCAAAACAAAACGACTTTTACCGTCAGCAGTACTGCGGATGTGAGTATAGTGTAAGAGTGTAGATTGTAAAATATTTCTTACTTAAACATAAAATTAATGCTATAATCAAATTGCAAACACATTAGACATTAATGGAGAAATCCTCAATATATGCCAAATTATGCAATCGGAATTGACTTAGGCGGAACAAAAATTTTAACAGGGCTTGTAAACAAAGCTAACGGCGAAGTTTTATACTCAATAAAACAAAAAACAGGAAAGGCAAAAGATGCCGAAACCATAGTAGAAAAGCTGAAACTTTCGATAAAAGAGCTTTTGGAAACTTCACATTTTGACATTGCACAAATTGACTCAATAGGCATAGGTGCTCCGGGGCAAGTAAACAGAGAAAAAGGAATACTTGTTTCAGCACCAAACCTAAATTGCCAAAATTTAAACATTAAAGCCATTATGGAAAGAGAATTTTTTATCCCGACTCATCTTGGTAATGACGTAGAAATTGCAACCTTGGGTGAAATGAAATTCGGTGCAGGACAGGGGTTCAACAATTTTGTATGCGTATTTGTTGGAACAGGTGTAGGATCGGGAATTGCCGAAAACGGCAAAGTCCGACACGGTGCAACAGGGACTTCAGGTGAAATTGGGCACATAATTGTAGATGCCGGCGGACGCCCTTGCGGTTGCGGAGGAAACGGCTGTTTGGAGGCCTATGCATCAAGAACCGCTATTGAAGCAAGAATTTTGGGAGCGCTAAAAAAAGGAAGACCTTCCGTTATTACAGAGTTTATGCAAGATGACAAACCAATCAGTTCTAAAATTTTAAAAAAAGCCTTAGAACACAAAGATGAGCTTGTTACACAGGCGTTGTTTGAAGCATCTGATTACCTTTCTAATGGATTGGCTACGGTTATAAATTTCTATAACCCGGAATTGATAATACTTGGCGGTGGTTTGATTGATGCAATTGATGAATTTTATGAAAGAACAATCACAAAAGCACGTGCTAAAGCTTTACCCATACCTGCAGAAAAAATTCAATTTAAAAAAGCACAACTCGGCGATTTTTCGGGAGTCGTCGGTGCATGTTTTTTGCAATCAGAAATAAATATTGATAAAGTTAAGGTGCGTTAAAACGCACCCTACTTGCTATTTGATATTTTGTTTTGTGTATTTAATTGAGCAACATTTTGCATTGTAGATTGGGCTGTTTGCCCGGCCTGTGTTATACCTTCTGTTGTTTTGCCTTGGGCAAATGTCCCTGCTGTTGTTGCTGTGTTTCCTGCGGCAGTAGTACCAATGCCCCAAGGCATTAATGCTAGACCTGCTTCTAGTGTCAAAGGATTTGACATCTTTAATGATGCAATACCTGTAATAACACCACCTGTTGTCGTGGTTGTTGCTCCAACTGCTGATGTTGCTTCAGCAACACCAAAACCCGCTTGGTTATTCGCCTGTTTAGTTTTTGCCGTAGAAGTAGAATTATTTGCAAAATTCAAACCTTGTGTTAGCAAACTCATATTACTGGTTCGTAAAGAATTTATATTACTTGAATTAGATTGTATTGTTGATTTTTTATCAGCAGATTGTGCTTGTAATTCTGCTATTCTGGCAGCATTTTTACCACCAGAAACAGACGAGCCAAATGCTTTTAAAGAACTGCCTGATGTAGCAGTTGCGGATTTATTGGCTGCAGCATTTTGTTTGTTTTGAGATTGTTGATTATTATTTTGTTGTGTATTTTGCACATTTTGAGTATTTTGTTGTCCGCCCTGAGCACCATCTGCAGCTTGAGAGGAAGCTTGTGCAGCCACACCAGTTATAGAAGTAGGTGCGTATTCAACACCGCCACCTGACGGAAGTGAATTCATTGCAAACGGCTGAGCACCACCTGCTGTAGCAGCACCATCAACACCTGCTGTCTGAGTTTGACCGTTTCCGCCTTGTTGTGAAGCTTGTGCAGGTTGTTGCGGAGGTTCATCATCACCCTCAACAATATCGGGTGTATAATCTTCTCCATCTTCAGCCATCAAATCGGCTATTTCATTTTCTATATCGGCCACCTCGTCTCGAAGTGCATCATTTTCATTTTTTTTATCTTCAATATTATTATTATTACTATTTACTTTTGCAATGGTTTGTTTCGTTTTAGCTTGTGTTTTCTTTGTAATTTGGGTTAATTCTTGAACATCTTCTTGAGCTGTATCAGCTGCTTGATTAGCTCTGGTTGTTGCACTACCTGCTTCAGATTGAGCATTCTTGGCATCAGAAGTAGCAGAAGCGCATTCAGAATCTCCAACTTGATTATTTTGAGTATAATTAGTTCTTACAAAACCGTCATAGTTTTCAAAGACTCCGTCAGTCGTTGCCATTGAACCACCATTAGTTTGAGCCAGTACGTTAGTACCTTTAAGTTCTTCTTTTTCTTTGGCTTCTTTGGTTTCTTGTGTATTTTGAACTCCGTCAGTACTATTCGTACCATTGATACCTTGCTGACGTTTTAAAAGTTCGTCTGATGTAATTGCAAACGGATTACCCATATGACACACCTTGTCTTTCTACTTATTCACATATATATAAAAACATTTTATATATTTCATATTCACTATTTATATATTTTGTTACATTTGTTAACACAGCGATAATATTTATAAAGTAAAATCACCTAATAACACAACTGTTTCTGCTCAAACTCACATCTGCGGAGTGCCACACCATCCCCTTTAACATAAAAAAGGCGAACCAAAAGGTTCGCCTTTGAAATATTGAATAAGAAAAGATTAACGTTTTGAGAACTGGAATCTTTTTCTTGCTCTTTTTCTTCCGTATTTTTTACGTTCTTTAACTCTTGCATCTCTTGTTAACAAGCCTTCTGATTTAAGAACAGATCTTAATTCAGGATTGTATTGTAACAATGCTCTGGAAATACCGTGTCTGATAGCGCCTGCTTGTGAGCAGATACCACCACCTACAGCTTTAACTTTAACGTCAAAGTTTTCCATATTTTCAGTTAATGCTAATGGTTTGTAAACCAAAATTTTCATTGCAGGTCTGTTACCAAGATACGCATCAATAGTTTTACCGTTAATGAATACTCTGCCTTTACCTTTAACCAATTTAACAACTGCAATAGAGGTCTTTCTTCTGCCTGTTGCCATAATTACTTTATTATCAGCCATTATTTAACCTCCATTTCATAAACTACAGGTTTTTGAGCTTCGTGCGGATGTTCTGCACCTGCATAAACTTTGAGTTTTGTAAATTGTTGTGCACCCAATGTATTGTGAGGAAGCATACCTTTAACAGCTTTTTCAATTGCTTTTGTAGGGTCTTTTTCCATTAAAGCTTTGAATGAAATTGATTTCAATCCGCCCGGATACATTGTGTGATGGTAATAAATTTTATCTGTTTCTTTGTTACCTGTAACTTGAATTTTGTCAGCGTTGATAACGATAACAAAGTCACCTGTATCAACATTAGGTGTAAATTCAGGTTTTAATTTACCTCTGAGCAAGTTTGCACAAACAGTAGCCAATCTGCCTAAAGTTTTACCTTCGGCATCGATTACATACCATTTTCTTTCAACTTCAAGAGGTTTTGCTGAATATGTTTTCATCTTTCAGTTTTCCTTTATATCATTTGTGTTACTTCAATTTTGACCTGCCTCGGCAGGAGATTCTGAACCAAGTTCAGAATGACACGAGTAAGGCTTATACCCTACCTCGACCAACGTCAACCCATCAGGGCTGATAGTTGTACCCGCTTTTGTTCTGTCTTTTGCTTCAAGAACCTGTTTCATAAACTCAGGGTCGAGTTTTTCATGTTCTATCTTTAACATTGTACCGACAATTGTCCTGACCATATTGTACAAAAACCTGTTTGCTGCAATTTCAAAAGTGATAACATCACCTTGCTTAGTGCATTCAGCCTTGTATACAACACAATCTTTTGCGGGATTTTCTGTCCTCGCCGATTTAAACGAAGTAAAATCATGTTCTCCGATTAAATAAGAGAGGCATTTATTCATTCTCTCAACATCTAAGGGTTCTCGAATCAGAAGAGAATGTCCGTCCCAGACGCTACGCTGTTGTCTGTTGACAATTTTGTATTGATACACACGATACTTTGCACTCAACTGTGCGTGAAAATTTTCATCAACTTCTTGAATGGATTTTACGCTGATATCGTCAGGTAATAATCCGTTAAGTGAATTCAAAAACCGTGAAGCAACAATAGGTTTTGAACTTTCAAAATGAACAACCTGACCTTTGGAATGCACGCCTGCATCAGTTCTGCCTGAGAAGATTGTTTTTATCGTTTTGGGATTATCTTTTTCATCTAAACCGATATCCCTGTTCAATGTGCAAAGGGCTTTGTTAAGTTCAGACTGAATCGTTACCTTATCAGGCTGAACTTGTGAGCCCGAATAATTTGTTCCGATATATTCAAGTATAATTGAATACTTCGGCACTTAATTATACCAATTGAATCAATGCCATTTCGGAAGCGTCACCACGTCTTGGTGGCATTCTGTAGATTCTTGTATAACCGCCGTTTCTGTTAGCGTATTTTTTGCCTGTTTCTGCAAACAATTTTCTTAAAATTGTTTGAGCAACAGCTTTTTGTTCTTTGTTAGCTTTTTCTACGCCTTCAAGAACTTCGCCTGTTTCAAAATTCATAAATTTGCCTGTTTCTTTGTCAAATATGAATTTTGCAGCCAATCTTCTTGAGTGAAGAGTACCTTGTTTTGCAAGAGTGATAATGTGTTCTGCATAAGGTTTAAGAGCTTTTGCTCTTGCCATTGTAGTTTTGATTTCACCGTGCAAAATAAGCTCAGTCGCTAAAGAACGCAACAAGGCTTTTCTTTGGTCTTGTGCTTTTCCTAAGTGATGTTTTTTAGACTGGTGTCTCATTTTTATTTGTCCTTATTAATTATAGTGTACTTATCCTTATCGGCTGTGCCGAAATTTTGAACTAAACTCTATACGAGTTCATCCATATCTACACCTTCGGGATTAGGCATAAGATCTAAACCGAATTGGTGCAATTTTTCGATAACTTCATCAGATGATTTTTTACCGAAGTTTTTAATATTTAACAAATCATGTTCTGACTTTTTAAGCAATTCAGCCATGTTGTTAATGCTTGCTCTTTTCAAGCAGTTGTATGCTCTTACAGACAATTCCAAATCTTCAATTGAAATTGTAGGAGCAGCTGTAGTATCTGCAACAACTTCTTCTTCAATTACAGCAGCTGTTTGAGGAACAGAGATAACAGGTGTACCTGTAATTGCTGCAATTTGCATAAAGTGTTCGATTAAGATGTTAGCAGATTGTGACAACGCAACGTTTACATCAATTGAACCGTTTGACCATATTTCAAGGTTAAGCTTGTCAAAGTCTGTAACATCACCTACACGAGTGTTTTCTACATTGTAGCTAACACGTTTGATAGGCATAAATGTTGCATCGATTGGCAACATATCAATCGGCATTGAGCCATTGTTGTCTTTTAATACATCGTGAGCGATATATCCTTTACCTGTTTCTACAACTACATCTGCGTGGATAGAACCGCCATCGGCAACTGTACAAATTAACCAGTCAGGGTTAACAATTTTAACACCTGCGGGTAATTGCAAATCTGATGCCAAAACCGGACCCGGTTTATCAATGTCTAATCTTAATTGTTGAGGTTCTTTTGAATCTGTTTTAACAACCATACCTTTAAGATTTAACATTATATCAATAACGTCTTCAACAATACCCGGAATAGCTGTATATTCGTGAGTAATACCTTCAATTCTCACAGCTGTAACTGCTGCACCTTCTAATGAAGAAAGCAATACACGTCTTAATGCGTTACCGATAGTATTACCAAAACCTCTTTCTAATGGTTCAATAGAAAATTTTCCGTATTGTGAACCGTCAGAACCGGTTGTTGTTGTTACGTTTTTAATTTTTAATTCCATCTGTTTTTCTCCTGATTTATGTTATTCGGACTTTATGTGGATTATTTTGAGTAGTACTCAATTACGAGTTGTTCTTTGAATTCAGGGTCGAGTTCTTCTCTTTCAGGAATTCTGTCGAACACAATTTTTTGAGCGTTAGCATCAACTGTCATCCATTGAGGAGCAGCAACGTCTAACGGTTCCATTACAGACTTAACAAAATCAGCACTTTTTGCTCTTACCGTGATTTCGTCACCTGCTTTAACTAGGTATGATGGAATGTCAACTTTTTTGCCGTTAACAAGTACGTGACCGTGGTTAACGATTTGTCTTGCTTGTTTTCTTGTTGTTGCAAAACCTGCTCTGAACACAACGTTATCAAGTCTTGATTCCAAGAATTGTAAAAGAACTGTACCTGTAACGCCTTTTGTTCTTGCTGCTTTATTATAGTATTTTGCAAACTGTTTTTCACTTACCAAATAAGTAAGTCTGATTTTTTGCTTTTCGTTTAAGTGAATAGCATAGTCAGAAAGTTTTTTTCTTGCAGCACCATGCTGACCTGAAGCAGTCTGTCTCAATGAAGAAACTAACTTTCTGTTAGATAAATCCGTTACACCGAAGTTACGGAATAATTTATTTGAAGGTCCTGTATATTTAGCCAATTTTGACTCCTTTGTCTTTCTTATTACTACTATTTTTACGTCACCCTGAATTTTATCAGGCTCTCGTTAACAAGCTACTCTTGAAAACGGATTCCAAAACACATTTGGAATAACGGGAAAATCAGAGATTAAACTCTTCTTTTCTTAGGAGGACGACATCCGTTGTGAGGAATCGGAGTAACGTCCTTAATCAAAGTGATTTCCAAACCTGCTGCCTGAATAGCTCTGATAGCAGTTTCACGACCTGAACCCGGTCCTTTGATATACACTTCTACTTTTTTCATTCCTTGGTCTACTGATTTTTTAGCTACTTGAGCTGCTGCAGATTGTGCTGCAAACGGTGTACCTTTTCTGGCACCTTTAAAACCGCAGCCGCCTGCTGATGCCCATGCAATAGCATTACCTTGAGTATCGCAAGAAGTTACGATTGTATTGTTAAATGTTGATTGAATGTGAACAACACCTTGCAATACATTCTTTTTTTCTTTCTTTTTAGTTTTAATTGGTCTTGCCATTTTTATTTCCTTTAATTATTACTGTTGTTATTTTTACTTTTACTTCTGTGGAGTTTTTCAAAAACTCTTACGCCGCTGAATTAAGTTCCGTCACGCCATCTTGCCCTTTGACAAGCTGTATTAACTTCACTCCTGTTTCAGAATTTTACTTTTTCTTGCTTACCGGGCCTGTTTTTTTGCCTCTTCTTGTTCTTGCGTTAGTTTTTGTTCTTTGTCCTCTTGCAGGGAGTTTTCTTCTGTGTCTCATACCTCTGTAAGAGTTGATTTCTGAAAGTCTTTTAATGTTAAGAGATTCTTCTCTTCTCAAATCACCTTCGATATGGTAATTTGTAAGTTCATTTCTTAATTTTTTGATATCGTCATCTGTCAAGTCGTCTGTTCTCAAATCGTGCGAAATTCCGCAAGCATCGAGAATTTTAGCAGAACGAGTTGGTCCTATACCGTAAATATAGGTTAAAGCGATTATCATTCTTTTGTTACGGGGTAAATCAACCCCAGCCAATCTTGCCATTGTTTCTCCTTATGTTAACTTAGTGATTGTTTTTTATCTTGGATTATTGACGTTCACAAGGTTTTGAATTTCGTTTCAAATTTTTATTCTAAAAATTTTCCACTCCATTAACCTTGCTCACAGGGCTGTTCGCTCGCTTCGCTCGACACCACAGCCGTACAAAATCCGCTAGCCTTGTCTTTGTTTGTGTTTAGGGTTTTTACAAATAACTGTGATTCTACCTCTTCTTCTGATAAACTTACAGTCTTTGCACATTTTTTTAACTGATGCTCTTACTTTCATTTTGTTTTCCTTATCTAGTGTTTTATTGTTTTTGCCGCGTTTGTCCCGAGAGGTGGGAACGATATAGAGCCATGCTCTTATTTTAATCTGTATGTGATTCTTCCTCTTGTTAAATCATAAGGTGTCATTTCGACTTTGACCTTATCACCGGGAAGAATCTTAATAAAATTCTTTCTGATTTTCCCTGATATGTGAGCAAGAATTTCGTGACCGTTTTCAAGTTCTACTCTAAACATTGCGTTTGGTAGAGATTCCAAAATTTTGCCTTCAAATTCAATTACGTCTTTTGCCATTTTACCTTCTTTGACTTATTGTTACGTTGTTTTGGCACTTGTGTAAAAAGCACATTTATGCCCTATGTTATTAATTCTACATGGTGAAAATTTGCAAGCAAGCTTTTTGCATTGATTTTATTAAATTTAAAGCCTTTTTATAAAGAAGACATAGTGTTTGTTTATTTAAAATAGTGGTGTATTTAATAAAATTGCGTATGTTTTATACAGCCTTTTAACAAGCATTTTCAGATTTTTTGTAAACTTTTATTAATATTCTAATTATTTTATTTTTTAATAAACAATAGGTTTTGAATGACAGAAAAAATTTGAGCTTAATATTTGTTAACAATTAAAATTAAAGCAGGCAATTTTTTTTAACAAAAATACTTTATATAAGAGTAAGGGATATCTAAACTTTAAGGAAGAATAAAACAAAAACATACAACTATAAAGTTTTTTAGATTGAACTTAAACTTAAACAAAATTAATAAGTTTTATCCATATACTCTCTCTCTTAATATCCTCGTGTTTATTTAATGCTTGCAACAACTTTGTAAGCATTTTTTTTTGCGAATTTCCATATAACAAAAGCCCCCTTGTTCAAGGAGGCTTTTTGTAAAATTTATCCGTTAATTACTCTTTAAGGAAACTTTCATAGTTTTTTGCAAGGAGTTGAGTTTTGATTTGGTTGATAAAATCTAAAGCAACCCCGACCATGATGATTAGTGACGTAGCACCAATACCTTGAAGAGTCGTGATATTTGTAATGTATGATGCCCCTGACGGAATCAAAGCAACAACGCCCAAGCACAAAGCACCCAATAAAGTTATTCTTGAAAGAATCTTATCAAGAGCTTCCGCAGTAGGTTTGCCGGGTTTGATACCGGGGATAGATGAACCGTATTTTTTAAGATTGTTAGCAATTTCTTTCGGTTGCATATTAGGCATAATAGATGCATAGAAGAATGTTAAGAAAACAATCAACAAGAAATACAATACATAGTGCACCCATCCTGAAGGGCTCAATGTTGTAGAAAGCCAAGTAATAGCATCTTTTATAGCACCTGCGGGAAGATTTGTTTGCCCGATAAGACTTATTACGGTAGTCGGGAAAAGCAAAATCGCAATTGCAAAGATAATAGGCATTACACCGCCCGGATTCATTTTAAACGGAATGTAAGTATTTATTCCTCCATATATTTTATTGCCTACCTGTCTTTTAGGGTTAACAATAAGAACTTTTCTTACGGCTTCCTGCATAACAACAATTAAAACCATCGTCGCAAAGAAAATTGCCAATAACAAAAGTAAACCTAATTGTAATGAAGAATCATTTGCAACAAGCTGACCTGTTTTTTCGCAATAAAACGGAATTCTTGAAATAATACCGACAAAAATTAATAAAGAACCGCCGTTACCGATTCCTCGTTCCGTCATCAATTCAGCAAGCCACATAACAAATACTGAGCCTGCGGTTAAAATAATTGCAGAACCTATAAAGAACGCAACGTGCGAAACTCCGGGTAAAATCGTAGCAGGTGCCTGATGTAAAAGGTAAAGCAAAAATATACTTGCCTGAAAGAAAGAAATGAATACAGTGAAATATCTTGTGTACTGTGAAATCTTTCTTCTACCCGCTTCACCTTCTTCTTTTTGCAGTTGTTCCAAATGCGGAATAATAACCGTCAACAATTGCATGATAATTGACGCTGTAATGTATGGTCCGATACCTAAAGCCAAAATAGAAACATTAGCCAAAGCACCGCCTGAAAATAAATCAATAAAACCTATAATATTGTTGCCCTGAGCAATTTTAGAAAAAACTTCATTATTAATACCATATAAAGGAAGAGCAACACCTAATCTAAAAATAACTATCATTGCAAATGTGAACAATAGTTTTGCTTTTAAACCTGATGCCTGAAACATTGATACCACATCATCCATAGATGGCGGTTTCATTTTTGCATTTTGCATTTATAATTCCTCTCCAATAGTTTTCCGCCTGTGAAATTTCTGTTAGAAATTTGTGTGTTACGGAAGTTATGATTCCTTCACAACAGCGGCATAAGATTGTTACAATTACAAGCTACTGACATAGGTCAGCAGCCTGTAATTTTCACGCACTTTTATACTAACTCAGCCTTTCCGCCTGCTTTTTCGATTTTTTCTTTAGCTGACGGAGTAAAGTATCTTGCTTTAACGGTAACGGCTTTAGAAATTTCACCACTGCCGAGAACTCTTAATACTTCTGATTTCGGATGAGCTTTGCCGTTTTCGATTAACCAAGTCAAATCAATTTCGCTAGCATCAAGTTTTTCGATGTCTTTAACATTGATTTCTGCACAATTAAGTGCTGCAAAGTTTGTAAAGCCTTTTAATTTAGGCATTTGTCTGTAAGACGGCATTTGACCACCTTCAAAACCTCTTTTTGCGCTTGAACCTGAACGTTGACCTTCACCGTTATGACCGCGACAAGAAGTTTTTCCGTGTCCTGAAGATCTGCCTCTACCAACTCTTTTTGTTCTGTGAGTAGCACCTTCGGCAGGTCTTAAATCTTCTAATGTTATTCTTTCTGCCATTTTTATATTTCCTTTTCTATGATTATTATATTAACCGGCTTTGCCGGAGATTCCAAAACGAGTTCGGAATGACATACAAATTGTTACTTAACAACTGTTACGAGGTGAGGAACTTTGTTAACCATACCCATAATTGTAGGGCTGGCAAAATGTTCAACAACATCGTTTGTTTTTTTCAAACCAAGAGCTCTTACAACTTTGATTTGGTCTTTTGTTGAACCGATTAAACTTCTTGTAAGCTTAATCGAAACTTTTTCAAATTTATCTTTAGCCATTTTTATAACTTCCTTTATTAGATTTAAATATTAATTACGCATTTAACATTTGATTAAGAGTTAAACCACGTTTTTTAGCAACATCGTTAAATGTTCTTAATTCTTTTAATGCATCCATAGTTGCATTAGCAGCGTTAAGCGGTGATTTTGAACCTAAAGATTTGCTCAAAATGTTTTCTACACCTGCAAGCTCGAGTACTGCACGTACTGCACCGCCGGCGATAACACCTGTACCTTGAGAAGCAGGTTTTAACATAACCGCACCAGCACCTGAACGTCCAACAATCGGATGAGGAATAGTTGTTTTAAAGATAGGTACTGTAATAAGGTTTTTTCTGCCTTCAGCAATAGCTTTTTGGATAGCTATAATAACTTCTGATGCCTTAGCACAGCCTACGCCAACTTGTCCTTTGCCGTTACCTACGATAACAATTGCTCTAAAGCTTAATTTTTTACCGCCTTTAACAACTTTTGTTACACGTCTGATTTGAACTACTCTTTCTTTCCATTCGGATTGAGGAGCACTTTCAACTGTTTCAACTTTTCTTTTTTTGCCTTTTTGAGCGCCTCTGCCTTTTTTTGTTTGAGCAGGAGCTTTTTCTTCTGTCGATTCTGCAGTTTGAGTAACTGTTTCAGTTTCTACTGCTTCAACTTCTTGAATTTCTTTTTCTTCCACTTTATTACCTTTCTTTAGTGTAATTGTAAACTTAGTAGTGAATTAAATATATAGACAATTTATACAACAAAAACAAGACCGAAATATATCAGTCGGAGGTGTATTAAATTGTCGGGTAACTTTTCTGACAGAATAATCATACATGGTAAAGCTTAAAGTGCAAGCATTTGTATTAATTTTTATTACAACATCTAACCTAGTATCGCAAGAGGCAACGTTATAACCCTATTAAAAATCTGTTTGACTTGTATAGTTTATCAGATGTTACAATGCGGCTTCGCCTTGTAAGGACAGAGTCACAATCATCACCTTCGGTTCTGTCGTTCCCTTTGCCAAACAAGTTCAGGGTAACATAATGAAATCGTAAAAGACGTAATTTACCAACGCCATTATTAACTTTTGTAACAAGTTTTCTCAAATATGTTTAAAACAATTTAAATCAGGGAATTATGTATGTGTAAGGGATATGGAATACCACACACAAGGAATGGATATGTTATCAATAAACTTTAACCCCTCACTTTTAGGGATACAAAATAAATTAAATACATCTAACAATGTTTTAAATACATCATTACAAAGACTCTCAACAGGTATTCGCATCAATTCAACTGCTGACGATGCCGCAGGTTATTACGTTTCTCAAGGGTTAAATTCTCAAATCAGAGGACTTAAAGAAGCTCAAAACAACATATCTATGGGTTCTTCTTTATTAAGCACTGCTGAAGACACAATGAACAAAATGACTGATATGTTAAATCGCCTTAACGACCTCGCTTTGCAAGGAGCCAATGCTACTTTAACAGATACCGAAAGAAATGCATTAACTAAAGAAGCAAATGCTCTTGTTGAAGAAATCAAAAAACAAAACACTGACACCAAGTTTAACGGAATGAATGTATTCGGTACGGTATCGGAAACAGTAAGCTCTAATGTTGGCGTATCGAATGTTTCAAGCGATGTTGTACCTTCAGGTTACACTGCAATTTACACTGCAAACGATTTAAACAATGTAAGAAACAACTTATCAGGAAAATATATTCTTATGGCGGATATTGATTTGTCGTCCATTGAAAACTGGGAGCCGATTGGAAATAATTCAAATGCGTTTACCGGCACTTTTGACGGTAACGGACATGTTATAAAAAACATGACAATTAACAGAGCGAATACAACATATGTTGGTTTGTTCGGCTATACAGACAATGCCACAATTAAAAACATGGGTCTTGAAAACGTTAATGTAAGTGGCTCAAACTACACAGGCGGACTTGCCGGATACGGTAAAAGCGCTATTGAAAACTGCTATGTTTCCGGCTCTATATCAGGTTCTATGTATACAGGCGGTCTCGTTGGACTTGGTGGTATATCTATATCAAACTGCTATGTCACAGGTTCCGTGAAAGGAACAATGGCAACAGGCGGAATTGCAGGACATGGTCAAGGAAATATCACAAAATGCTATGTCGAAAGCTCTGTATCAGGAACTCTATATACTGGTGGAATTTCAGGATATAACACATCATTATCCGGTCTCACTATATCCAACTGCTATACCACAGGTTCTGTTTCCGGTATTAACGTTACCGGTGGAATTGCAGGAAGCGGATGTACAGTATCAAACTGCTATGTTAATGCTGATATCATCAAGAAAGACAATGCTACAGGCAATAATTTCGGTATTTTGTTTGGTCAAGCCAGCTCTTTAATTGCAACAAATGTTATCGGAAATGCCGACAAATCAACTATTAAAACTATGCTTGGCAGTGGTTCATTAAGCGCAAGTTCATCAAACACTCGCATTGTGAGTGAAAGCGAATTTACAACACATTCTACATGGGATTGTTTTGATAATTCAGTTTGGGAGATGTCTTATTCAATTCCTCCTGTTTTAAAAGGTGTAGGCACTAACAACATAAACTGGAATTTTGAAAAAGGCAATAATGAAAACCGTATTCAAGCAGGTGAAGGTTCGGTTTCAGATGCAAATTCTTTGACTATCAACACAGGCCTTGATTTGGGCGCTATGAAAATCGACTTATCTACTGTTGAAAATTGTTTAGATGCAACAAAATGTGTAAAAGCTGCAATTAACGCTATTGCAAAAAGAACGACAGCCATCGGAATTTCACAAAACCGTTTGGAAAATGCGGCTAACGTTAACTTAACAAAAGTTGAAAACCTTACCTCTGCACATTCTAACATTACAAATGCCGACATTGCCGAAGAAACAGCAAATTACACAAAAGCTCAAATTATGACACAAACAGCAAACTCTCTGCTTACTCAAACACAAAATTTTCAAGCTAATTTATTATTAAATATGATTAATACATTATAATGACACTATTACGGAAAAGGAACTAAAAGAAAAACATAATCAAAAGTTTTCTGCCAAAAAGCATTAACCCTATCAAAATGCTTGTCATTGCGGCTATCAACACAACTCCGGCAGACAAGTCTTTTGCCATTTTTACAAGTTTTGAATACTTGTTTTTGTACAAAGCATCCAAAGAAAATTCTATTACTGAATTAAACAACTCCGCAGTAATAACAAAACTGATTGCCAAAATCAACATACAGTATTCAATACATTTAAAATTCAAAAGAATACCGCCAATAATTGCCAAAAAACCTGCAAACAAATGAAATCTATAATTTCTTTGAGATTTGTATGCTACGCTTAAACCTTTTAGTGCATACGACAAACTTTTTGTATAACCGCCTGATGTAAATTTAGACATTAACTTTCAACTTTCTTGAGACTATCTGTCATTTCTTTCTGTAATTGCCACATTTCATTCAACGTGTTTTCATCCTGATGGTCATATCCCATCAAATGCAGTATTCCATGCGCAAGCAAAAAATACAATTCATCTTTAAATGTTGTTTGATGATGACTATTGTCTTTAGACTGCTTTAATGCAGTATCAAGAGATATTATCAATTCGCCAAGATTAACTTCATTATCAAAAACAAACTTTTCATCTTCGGGACTGTCAGCAAAAATTGCAAAAGTGATAACATCTGTTGCGCAATCTTTTTGCCTATATTCCAGATTAATCTCGTGGATTTTTTCATCATTGGTTAAAACAACATCAAAATACAGTTTTTTAAATTCACAATTATTTAGACAAGAATTCTTCACGTTTAAGTCTTGTGATAAAAAGTATTCTGTCATTAAAACTGCATCATTAATCATGTCAGACAAGACAATCCCTTTTTCATCAAGATTAAAATCATCGTATATGTTTTCTATAAATACATTAATCTCTTTTTTCGTCATTGTCTTTTTCTGCATTTTCTTCTGATTCTGCTAAATTTTCAGTCTTTTGCATATGCTTTTGTATCTTTTTTTCAATTTTTATTTCATCATCTGAAATTATTTTATCCGGAGCAACAAATTTCTTTTTAAGAGCTTTTTCTTCAAGCTCCTGAATAATGTTTTCATGATATTTAATTCTTTGGTGATGCGCAGCTCTAAGGTTTTTACTCAATGCTGCAGCAATCGTTTTCAAATCTTTTAATGTTAGCGGGCTATCTGACAATTGACCGTCATTTAATTTTGTTTGAATAATTTTATTAATCATTGCATCAAGTTCTTCTTGCGAATGATCCTTTAAGGTTCTTGCAGCAGATTCAACGGAATCGGCAATCATCAAAATTGCGGTTTCTTTCATATTAGGACGCGGCCCTGTGTAACGGAATTGTTCTTCCGTAACTTTATCTTCTCCTTCTTCAAGTTTTGCCTGATTGTAAAAATAACTTGCCACAGAATCGCCATGATGTTGAATAATAAAATTTTGCACGACAGCAGGCAATCCGTTTTCTTTTGCCATATCAATACCGTCTTTTGGGTGAGCCGTAATAACCATTTTGCTCAATCTCGGATTCAACTTTGTATGAGGGTTTTCAATGCCAAAATATGTTTGGTTTTCCACAAAGAAAAGCGGGCGTTTTAATTTTCCTATATCGTGATATAATGCGCCTACACGTGCTAAAACAGGATCTGCACCGATAGCTTCGGCAGCGGTTTCGCATAAATTGGCGACCATCAAACAGTGGGCAAATGTACCGGGAGCTTCAAACTGCAAACGTTTTAAAAGTGGTTGATTATTGTCTGCCAACTCCGCAAGCCCATACGGAGTAACGAGCTTAAACATACTTTCTAACAACGGAATTATTCCAAGCACTATAATACCGGATAGCATTCCGTTAACAGTACCTATAAGAGCATTTGTCCATACAATGCCTGAATTCATAGGATTTATGGAGTTTTCTATCAAATAAATGATTAATATTGAAAACAACATTGCCAAACCTATTTCCGCACCGATTTTAATTAAATCAAAACGTCTTGAATATCTAACTTTTGAAGTAGCAATTGCAGAAATTAAACACACTATTATAAACACAGCGGAAGGCTGTATTGGCATTTGCTCAACAAGGGCTATTACCGTAATTAAGATAAAAGAAGTAATGACAGACACTCTTGGATTGGTAAATACTGATATCAAGACGGCAAGAGCAGGGAACGGCAAAAAATAGAAAGACGTTTCAGATGGCAAAACAGTTGCCAAAGCCGACATTAACAATGACAAAAGCGCTATAACTAACAAATAATTTTTTGTTACAAATTGTTTTTCGTAATTTGTCAAATAATACAAAAATGTAATCATTGCAAGACAAATCAAAGCAAACACACCGACAACACCTTTGGCATTAAGTTCCAAAACATTGTACCCTGCTTTTTGCAAAGCATCTTTTTTTATACGTGTTACAGGTTCACCCGCAAATACAATCTTTTCACCTTTTTCAAACTTAACAACTGTAGGTGCAACTGAATTAATAGCATTCTTTTTCGCAAGTTCAGTAGCAGCCTCGTCAAAAACCATATTAGGCACGATAACTTGTTCCAAGAGTGCGGTTATAACTCTTATTTCACCTTTAGATGTTTCAAAATGTGTATTTCTTAAAATAACCGAAGAAATATTCTCTTTTTCAAAATCCCGTTCCGTAACTCCCTGATTAAGAACATTGGTAAGTGTTTTACTTGCTTTGGAAACGGTATTATTAAACCTGTCTTCACTTGAGTTTATTAAATAATTAAGAATATAATCTTTGTATGGATTATTTTCAAAATCAAAGAGTAACGACATTTGTTCTTTCTTTTGAGCATAGTTCAAATTTTTAGCACGAATTTGCTCCATCGATTTTAACAAAGTTGTATAATTGTTTTTTATGTATGTATCTTCTGCAGGAGTTAAAATAGGCTCAATTTTTTGCGCAATTTCTTTTTTATTTTGCTCCGTTTTAAAAGTATCAATAACCTTTATTGTTTTTGGAGCAACGATATCCTTTTTGCTTGTACCATCATCTGATATTATGCTTTGAAAAAGATAATATCTTGCACCCAAAGTTGCAGTTAATACCAACGCAAATATAATAAAAACCAGCAGGTTTATCATCTTTGAAGACGAAAATATGTCTGCAAGTTTGTTAAAAATTTGAATTTTTTTCATATAACAATCTCTTATAATTCGTTTTTAATTATAGTTATTTTAATACGTACAACAATAAATGCAATCCTGCACCAAGATGAGTGCTTTTATAGTGTTTATGACTCTTTGAGGTGTTTAAAATGTTTGTACAAATATAAACAGCCTAAAACAAAACACACAACAACGATTGCAACATCAAATTTGTGCCAAATATGCTTAAATGCTTCCATATTTTGTCCCATTTTCACACCAACATATACAAGCAAATAACTCCAAACCAATGAACCTAAAAATGTAAAAGTAAAAAAGAATCTTTTTTTGGCTCTCAATATCCCTGCCGGAAGTGAAATAAAAGTTCTTACAACAGGCAGCATCCTGCAAATAAAAAACGACCAGTCACCATATTTTTCCACCCATTTGTCAGCATCCTCAAGGTCTTTTTTACTTACTAAAAAGTATTTACCGTATTTTTCCACAAACGGCCTGCCCCCAATATATCCAAGATAGTACGAAGGTATTGACCCCAAAACACAGCCAAATGCACCGGCAAACGCAGCGACATGGATATTAAAAACACCTTTGGAAACAAGATAACCGGCAAATGGCAAAATAGCCTCGCTCGGCAAGGGAATATTACAAGATTCTATTGCCATTAAAAGGCTTATACCCAACGGCCCCATTGCAGTAATAACATTTTCTATAAAACTAATCAAATTCGCTAAAATTGTATCAAGCATGTCGTTATCCTTTTCTATCCAACTTAGTAAAGTTTAGCAGAAATATAAAAGAACTGAATACAAAATTTTAGATATCTGTTCTTGTTTGTGATATTTTATAGGCATTGGTTAGGAAACAAAACTCAAGAGAGGTTTTAAAAATAATGGAAAACAATCAAACCGTTAATTTCAATGATTTGCCGACTACATACGATGCAAAGGCAACAGAAGAAAGAATTTACAAATTTTGGGAAGACAACGAATGTTTTAAAGCAGACGCAAAATCCCCCAAAAAACCTTTTTCCATAGTCATCCCGCCACCAAACGTTACGGGGGTATTACACATGGGTCACGCTATTGACGAAACCTTGCAGGATATACTCGTGCGTTATCACAGAATGTCGGGTTTTGAAACTCTCTGGGTTCCGGGTACTGACCATGCCGGTCTTGCAACACAAAACGTTGTAGAAAAACAAATTGCAAAAGAAGGCTTAACCCGTCACGACTTGGGACGTGAAAAATTCTTAGAAAGAACTTGGGAATGGACAAACGAACACAAAAGCACGATTCTTGACCAATGCAAAAGACTGGGTGCATCTTTTGACAGAAGCAGAGAAAGATTTACCTTTGATAAAGGTTGTTCCGATGCGGTAAAAGAAGTTTTTGTCAAATTATACGAAAAAGGGCTAATTTATAAAGGTTCTTATATTGTAAACTGGTGTCCTCGCTGTCAATCCGCAATTTCTGATGTAGAAACGGAATACGAAACAGAAGCAAGCCATCTTTGGGAAATCAGCTATTCATTAAAAGACGAACCCGGAGCAATTGTAATTGCAACAACCAGACCCGAAACCATGTTTGGTGATACGGCTATTGCAGTTAACCCGACTGATTACAAATACAAAGATTTAATCGGCAAGACGGTTGTTATACCTCTAACGGGTAGAGAAATCCCGATTATTGCGGATGAATATGTTGATAAAAAATTCGGTACGGGTGCATTAAAAATCACTCCCGCACACGACCCGAACGACTACGAAATTGCAAAACGTCACAACTTGAAACCTATTTGGGTAATTGATGAAGAAGGCAAAATGAAAGCTTGTGCGGAAGTTCCTGAAGAACTTCACGGTCTTACACGTGAAGAAGCAAGAGAAAAAACCGTTGCAATGCTCCGTTATCACAACGACTTAATCAGAATTACAGACCTTGAACACAATGTAGGCAAATGTCAAAGATGTCATACAACAATCGAGCCGTTACTTTCCGAACAATGGTTTGTAAAAATGAAACCCCTTGCAGAAGCTGCTATCAGAGCCGTAAAATCAGGGGATATAAAATTTGTACCGGAAAAATGGGAAAAGAATTATCTTGGCTGGATGGAAAATATTCGTGACTGGTGTATTTCCCGTCAAATTTGGTGGGGACATCAAATTCCCGCATATTACCACAAAACAACAGGTGAAATGGTTGTTGCAAAAGAAAATCCTGACCCCGAAAATTATATACAAGAAACAGATTGTCTTGATACATGGTTTTCTTCGGGACTTTGGCCTTTTTCTACAATGGGATGGCCAAACAAAGAAGCTGAAGATTTCAAAAAATTCTACCCGACAACAACGCTTGTTACGGGCTTTGATATCATCTTTTTCTGGGTAGCCAGAATGATTACAATGGGGCTTGAATTTACGGGTAAAGCACCGTTTTCTACGGTATACATTCACGGCTTAATTCGTGACGAAAAAGGTCAAAAAATGTCTAAATCAAAAGGCAACACCGTTGACCCCGTAACGGTCATCGACAAATACGGCTGTGACGCTTTGAGATTTACAATGACCTCAATGTGTACATACGGTGGTCAAGATATCAAAATCAGCGAAGACAAGTTTGAATACGGAAGAAACTTTGCCAACAAAATTTGGAACGCATCAAGATTTGTGCTTATGAACCTTGAAGGGGTAGACAACAAATCAATTGATACAGAAAATCTTACAATTGCCGACAAATGGATTCTTCACAGGCTTAACGAAACCGCAAAACTCGTTAACGACAACATAGAAACCTTTAGAATCGGTGAAACAGCGCACGTATTATACGATTTCTTCTGGAATGAATACTGTGACTGGTATGTGGAAATTGCAAAAATTCAATTGCAGGATGAAGCCCAAAAAGCTAACACTCAAAGAATTTTGCGTTATGTTTTGGATATGGCATTAAGAATGCTTCACCCGATTATGCCGCACATTACGGAAGCTATCTGGCAATTAATCCCGCAGGAAAAAGAAGCTGTAGGCATTATCAGAGCACAGTTCCCCGTTTACAAAAAAGAATTTGTTTTTGAAACCGAAAACAAAGAAATGGAGCTTGTATTTGAAACAATTAAATCGTTAAGAAACGTTCGCCAAGGCTTGAATATTCCGTTAAGCGCACAAATGGATATTACCGTACTTGCCGACAAATCTGAACTTCCGATTTTTGAAGCGGTTGTTCCTTATCTCAAACGGCTTGCAAGAATCCGCAATGTGGAATTCAAAAGCGAAGACACCAAAATGCCTAAAAAATCAGCCTCAGCTGTTGTCGGCAATTCAAAAATAATTATTCCTTTAGAAGGTTTGATTAATTTTGACGAAGAAATTGCACGTCAGAACAAAAAAATCGAAAAGCTTGATAAAGAAAAAATGAGTTTGGACGGAAGACTTAAAAACAAAAACTTTGTTGAAAAAGCACCAAAAGAACTTATTGAAGAAACCCAAGCTCGTGCGGAAGAATTGGCTTCACAAATCAATGCTATCAAGGAATTGATTGAAACATTGAAGTAAACAATAATAAAAAACAGAGCCATTAATAATATTTTATATAGTAAAGTCTATATAAAATACTCAGCTTTGTATTATAAAAACTAAGACGTTTTATCAGAAACATTTTCATCGTTTACTTCTACAACTTCACTACCGCAAACTTTACATATTGTCGAAGTCATATGTTCGGTTCTATAAGACTCTTTACAATTAGGACACTGATAATATTTTCTTGATTTAAGTGACTTTCTGTAATAACAATACTCTTGATTTTAACTATAAATACAGGATAAATATGAATGAATAAACAACAACTTATAAAACTTTGTCTTGTAAACGATGATGCTATTGAAACTTATCCATTTGGCAGGGATGAGTACAAAGACACTTGTGTTATGCGTCACAAGAGCAACGACAAATGGTTTGCTCTTTTGTTTTATTTGGATGAAAAATTATACATCAATGTCAAATGTGAGCCCGAAACAGGCGCAATATTAAGAATGCAATATCCTTCAATCACTCACGGCTGGCATATGAACAAAAAACATTGGATAAAAGCCGACCCAAACGAAACACCTAAGGATATCCTTCAGGAAATAATTAAACAAAGTTTTGAACTAACTGCACCTAAAAAAAGAAATGCAAATTTTTAAAACGCAAAAATAATCTTTACTGTTTATAACAATTAAAAGCCTTCTGTTTGGCATTTGAAAAAATATTAAAATGAGTAACGATGCTCAAAAAACAACTTGTACAGAAGAGTTGTTGTAAACAAAAAGTAAAAAGTATGTTCAAATATTTGTTTAAATATTTTCTCAAATGTCCGCTTGGTCTATAATTAAAAACATGCAAGGACAAATTTTTAAGATACATTCTGATTTTTATTACATCGACACATCTAAAGGTGTGTATGAAGCCAAAATCAGGGATGTTTTAAAAAAGCGCAAAGATGCAATTGTTGTAGGTGACTTTGTAGAGTTGGAACAAATAAACGAAAACTCAAAACAGGCATTTGTGTCCAAAATATTACCACGCAACAGCTTTATCCCCAGACCCAAAGTTGCAAATATTAATCAGGTTATTATCGTTTGTGCAATCAAAGAACCCGACTTGGATTTTGAACAATTAAACAGATATCTTGCATTTTGTGAATACTATAAATTATCTCCCGTTTTATGTTTCAACAAAAACGACCTTGAAGGCGAAGAAGAAATAATTGCAAAAATAAAAACAATATATGAACCGTTAAAATACCGTATTATTTTCACATCCGCATTAGAGGGTAACGGTATAGAACAATTTAAAGAAGTTTTAAAAGGCAAAGTTACAGTGCTTTGCGGGTCTTCAGGCGTAGGCAAATCTTCTTTGATAAACGCTATTCGCCCCGATTTGAGCCTCAGAACCAAACAGATTTCCGAAAAAACGGAACGTGGCACCCACACAACCCGACATTGCGAAATTATTACAATCGAAAAAGGCTCAAAAATCGTGGACACTCCGGGGTTTAGCCAATTACGTTTTGATTTTTTAATGCCTGCTGAGGTAGGGCTTTTATTCAGAGAAATACAGGAAATTCAAGACAAATACGGCTCCTGCAAATTTTCGGACTGTATTCATGAACACGAAACAGGTTGCAAAATTCAAGAACACCCTGAAATCATTGACGAAACAAGGTATCAAAGCTATCTTCAATTTGTAAAAGAAGCAAAAGAATACAAAAAACAAGTAACCTACAGCGGCAAAAAAACGGAAACACGCTCTAAAGTTATTCACAATAGAGAAGTTACTAAAATCAGCAGTAAAAAACGTCAAACATCAAGACGAAAAAACAATCAGGAAATAAATAAGGAATTACACGAATAATGGAACAAACAGTAAAACAACAACTTGCAGATTATAAACAACTTATTGAACAAAAATTGGATGAATATATCCCCATAGAATATCCCGAAAAAATATGGGAATCCATGAGATATTCCGTACTTGCAGGCGGAAAAAGACTCCGCCCGATTTTGTGTTTGGAAGCTTGTCGTGTAATTTGCGGTGATTACAAAAATGCAATACCAACCGCCTGCGCAATAGAAATGCTGCACTCACAAAGCCTTATTCATGACGATTTGCCCTGTATGGATAATGATGATTACAGACGTGGAAAATTAACAAATCACAAGGTTTTTGGAGAATCTACGGCAGTACTTGCGGGGGATGCGCTTTTGTCTTTTGCACCTCAAATAATCCTTCAAAAAACGCCTCAAGAAGTTAGCGCCGAACAAAAATTAAAAGTGTTGGAAGAATTTCTTGTTAATGCAGGTGCTTCAAAACTCATAGGTGGGCAGGTTGTGGATATAGATTCCGAAGGCAAACAAATTGACAAAGAAACACTGAATTACATCCACGAAAACAAAACAGGTGCGTTATTCAAACTTTCTTTAAGAACAGGTGCAATATTAGGCGGAGCAAATGAAGAAAAATTAAAAGCACTAACGGAATATGCAGAAAATATCGGACTTGCTTTTCAAATTATGGATGATATTCTTGATGTCACGTCAACCCTTGAAGAACTTGGCAAAACTCCGGGTAAAGATGCAGAAGAAGGCAAAGTTACATACGTAAGTTTTTACGGTATTAAAGAATCTAAAAAACAACTGTCTTCCCTTTGTGCCAAAGCTTGTGATATATTAGTAAATAATAATATTGAATCTGCTGTATTAAAGCAAATAGCAGCATCGATTTCGGAAAGGGTTAATTAATGTTTTATCAACAGGGGACAGCGATAGAAGTTTTGGGGAACGCCTGCATTTCTGCAGCTATTGCTCAATTATTAAAATTCTTTTATTTTTTAATCATACATAAAAAAATAAATTTTAAAATTTTCACAACTACGGGAGGAATGCCAAGCTCTCACAGTGCGGGAGTTATAGCACTTTCTATGACCGTAGGGTACAATATGGGAATGAACTCTATACCGTTTGCTATTGCACTCGGTTATGCATTTGTTGTAATGTACGATGCAGCAGGAATCAGACGTTCCGCAGGTAAAATTGCAGCAACAATGAACAGAGTAATGGAGGAATTTTACTCTCATCGACCCTCCGCTGCGGGAGAAAAGCTTAAAGAATTGCTCGGACACACACCGTTTGAAGTCTTTATGGGAGCAATTTTAGGTATTGTTGTTTCTTATGTAATACATTTTATGATTCTGCAATAAAAATTTCACTTGCTATGACTCTAAAATCGTTTAAGACTCTATACAAATTAGAGATTTTTAATAAAACATACTCGAGCAGACCAAAATAATGACCTCAAACTTACACTTTGATTTATACAACAATTTTACCGATTCCGTACTGATACTTGATACGGAAGACAAAATTTTGTTTAAAAACACACATTTTATCCAAACTTTTGGCAACGTAAAAAATCTGGCAAAATTTGCAAACAATTTTTCTTTTGATATTTGTGTACTGGACTCCGATAATTTATTCAAATCAAGCCCCGTCAACTTTGCCGTATCCTCAAAAGAAAGCTTTTGTGCTCATTCAATCTTTCAAAAAACAAAGGAACAGTTTTTTTATTATCTGATAACCGCTTTTTTTGAAGATAGCAACAAAATCCTTATTTTTAAAGACATAACAAAAGAAATTTTGTACGATGAATCCAAAAAGAAATACGATTTTATTCGTCAGCAGTATATAACACTTGCACAGGAGAACAAACAGTTTGCAAATCTTCAGCACCAATCACAAGCGCAAGCAGTAAAACTCTCTTTAATGCACAGAATCACAAATGTAATTCGAGAATCTATAGATTTAAATAAAATTATTGATTCCACATTAAAAGAA
This sequence comes from uncultured Clostridia bacterium, assembly GCA_945946765.1. GTDB lineage: Bacteria > Cyanobacteriota > Vampirovibrionia > Gastranaerophilales > Gastranaerophilaceae > Limenecus. The sequence continues at coordinate 12,813 of CAMEWS010000013.1, read as the reverse complement.
ATTTTCAATCTTTCAGGAGCGATAAAAGTTTATTATGCAAGTTTAAATGGCAACAATTTTGTTATAGAAGATGTTTACCCTTCTCAATTCAAAAAAGTCAAAGGCGAAAATGCAAAATTTTCACAAGAAACACTAAAAAACATTTATGCAAAACAACTAAACATCAGCGGCTGTATGAAAGATTACCTTAACAGCAATGGATCCTTCCCTGTCCAATTAACAAGGATTATCATTCCTGTATACAGATTGCATAATATATTGGGACTTATTATAATTTACACAAATCGTAAAAACTTTGATGAGTCACAAAACGATGTACTGCAATCAATTGCAGCGCAACTTGCTTCCGCAATAGTACAAGCATCTTTGTTTGCACAAGTTAAGCAACAAAATGAAGAATTAGAAAACACACTAAAAGAGCTTAAAGAAACACAACTTCAATTAATAAATTCCGAAAAAATGGCATCATTGGGTCAACTTGTTGCAGGTGTTGCTCACGAAATAAACACGCCTTTGGGGTCAATAAATGCAAACAATGGTATATTGGAAAAACTGCTTTTAAAACTTGATGATTCCGAGATATCGCAACACTTAAAAAATATCAATGCAATAGACAAAGAAGCAATAAAAAGAATAAGCTCAATTGTAAAAAGCCTTAAAAAATTTGTAAGACTAGATGAGGCTGATTTGCAGCTTGCCAATATTAACAAAGAACTTGATTTAACATTGGAATTGATTAAGCACGAAACAAAAAACAAAATTGAAGTTATAAAAAATTACGAAGAAATACCCGAAATAAAATGTTACCCCAACATGCTCAATCAAGTATTTATGAATATATTAATAAATGCTTGCCACAGTATAGATTCACAAGGTTCTGTTACCGTAAGCACACATTTTGAAAATAATATTTTAACAGTAAAAATAAAAGACACAGGCTCAGGTATTGATGAAAAAATTAAAGAAAAATTGTTCACCCCCGGCTTTACTACCAAAAAATCAGGAATAGGCTCCGGATTGGGACTGGCAATTTCTCAAAAAATTGTAGAAAAACACAACGGCAAAATATATTTTGAATCACAAAAAGGTTCCGGCACTGAATTTACAATTGAAATCCCATCTGTTTAGATAAAACCAAAAGGAAAAAGTTCAGATTGTATTTATATTCAAGGTAAAAATAGTTACAATTTATTATAAATTTGTTTACTCAACAAAATACCCTTCACCATCTTGAGTAAGAGTGTATTCCGTAAACTCACTTGTACCTGTCAAGTCCGGTACAATTTTTATCAGGTTTTGATTGATTGCTTCTTCTATTACAGCATGAGTTATCGGTTCATTATTTAAAGGAACAAGTTTTGCATTAATTTGTTTAATGGAAAACAATTCTTTATTTTCTTTATTCAAAATATACATTGCTGTAATTATCAAATAATCCAACGATGATTGTGGATTATATGAATATAAATATGTATAAAAATCCGAAACATTATCCGTTTTTTCAACAACTTCCGTTTTTGGGTTATTTATGGATTCTTCCAACACTTGTTCAAAATTTTGTACCGGCAACTCTTGTTTTTCTTCATAAAAATTTATTGTATTTGTATTGAGCAAAGACATATCATTTACAGAAACAAGATTTTTCACATCAATAAAACCGCTTCTTTGAGGTTTGTCTTCAGACATATCTTTTGGTTCAGCCTTGTTTTCGGTTATGTTTTCAGTTTGTTGTTCGGGCGGAGCAACATACTCCCCTTTGACAACTCCGTTAATCCAATCAGAAAGCTGTTCTTCAAAAGTTTGTTTATCGGAAGTCGAGCATTCAAACTCAATATCGCCTTTTTTTATTTTAAAGTAGTATTCGTACATTGTTGGTCTTTCTGTATTTGTTGTTTTTACTCTTTGTGTCACGCTGCGTTTGATGAATTGTCGTCATTTTAGTCAGATTATTCATTATGCTATGAATGACAAAAAGTAGAAAATAAAATCTTATTGTTTGTATCTTAAATCAAGATGTCTTGCCGCATTAGTTTCATCAACCCTTTTTACAGGAGCGCAGTGCGGTGCGCTTAAAACTTCTTGCGGGTTTTCTTTTACTTCTTTTGCAATTTTTATCATTGCATCAATAAAGTCATCTAACCGCTTTTTGTTTTCGGATTCAGTCGGTTCTATCATAATGGCTTCCGATACAATAAGAGGAAAATATACCGTAGGCGGATGGAATTTGTAATCTATTAATCTTTTTGCAATTTCCAACGTGTGAACTCCGTCAGCTTTTTGCCTGTCACCTGAGAGAACAAATTCGTGCATACAAGTTGTATCGTATGGCAAATCATAATAAGGTTTTAGTTTTTCTTTAATATAATTTGCATTAAGTACAGCATCACAAGAGGCATCTTTTAGTGTATAGCCTCTCATAAGTATATAAGCATAAGCTTTTACAAGAACTCCAAAATTCCCTTGGAATTCTTTGATTTTTCCTATTGTATTTTTAAGATTATAATTTCTGAAATATTCTCCGTCTTTTTTGTCAATAACAGGAACGGGAAGATAATCTTTTAATTTTTCAACAACACCAACAGGACCTGAACCCGGACCGCCACCGCCATGTGGGGTTGAAAAAGTTTTGTGAAGATTTACATGCACTATATCAAACCCCATAACTTTGGGGTTTGTAATTCCCATAATAGCGTTAAGATTTGCACCGTCATAATAAAGCAATACTCCTTCACCGTGCGCAAGTTTTGATATGGTTAAAATGTCTTCTTCAAACAAACCGAGAGTGTTTGGGTTTGTCATCATAATTGCGGCAATTTCGCCCTTGTTTTGTTCAAAAAGTTCTTTTAAGTGTTCAATATCAACAAGTCCTTTTGAGTTGCTTTGCACTTTAACAATTTCAAACCCGCAAATACTTGCCGATGCAGGATTTGTGCCGTGTGCGGAATCGGGGATAATAACTTTGGTTCTTTTTGTATCACCGATTGTTTTAAAATAGTGTTTTACAATCATCATTCCGCAAAGCTCTCCGTGTGCACCGGCAGAGCCCTGCAATGTTATGGCATCCATGCCCGTAATTGTTTTTAAGGCTTCTTGAAGGTTGTACATTAATTCAAGTGCCCCTTGGGAATCTTTGTCGTTTTGTAACGGATGCAAATTTGTGAAACCTTCTAAAGCAGCCAAATATTCGTTGACTTTGGGGTTATATTTCATTGTACAAGAACCAAGCGGATAAAAACCTGATTCTACGCAGAAATTTTTGTCGGACAATTCTTTAAAATGACGCATAACCTCTAACTCGCTTAATTCGGGTAACACAGGCGGTTCTTTTCTCAAAAATTGCGGTTTTATCTCAGATAATGCGCTATCAAGATTTTCATCCGTAATGCTTATTCCCGTCATTCCTTTAACTGATTTTTCAAAAATTATTTCCGTCACAGCATCTTCCCCTAAAAATGTCCTTGCATACATGTTAAGGTTTTGCGTGTTGCGTGTCAACATTGTATTTTATATAATCATATACAAAGGGGTTTGTATGAAAAATTTTAAAATATCAATATTTTTAGTTTTAATAACTTTTGTTTGCGTAAGTGCTGTGTATTTTTTTGTGAAGCCCAATAACCCTGAAAACACTGACTCAAGACAAGAGGTAGTTTTTTGGTCTTTGCAAATGGGTACTTTTAACACGTATATGAATTCGCTCATTGCTGAGTTTGAAGCCGAAAACCCTGATTTAAAAATAAAATGGATAGATGTTCCGTATTCGGAAGGCGAAAAAAGAACACTTGCTTCTATTTTAAGCAACACTCCTCCCGATTTAGTCAATTTGAATCCTGATTTTTCGGGCGTTTTGGCGCAAAAACAAGCATTGGAATACATAGATTGTGAAAAATTAAAAGATTATAACGAGCAGATTGTCAATATTTTAAAACAAGACGGAAAATGTTATGCTGTACCTTTTTACGCAACATCTTCCATAACTTTTTATAATAAAGAAATTCTTGAGAAATCAGGCATAAGCGCTGTTCCTGTCACTTATGGCGAAATGTTTGACTCGGCTGCAATTATAAAACAAAAGACAGGCAAATTTGTGACAATGCCAACGCTAACGGAAAATGATACTTTGTTGAAAATTTTGAATAAGTATGGGATAAACTCTTATTTAAACATTACGTCAAACCAATCCGTAGCTTTGTTTGATGAGTATAAACGTTTGTTTAATAATGATTTTATACCTAAAGAATCTATCACTCAAAACCACCAAGAGGCGCTTGAAAAATATATGTCAGGACAGCTTGCTTTTATTCAATCGGGTGCCAACTTTTTGAATATTATTAAAGAAAATGCTCCACTTGTTTTTAAGCAAACCAATGTGTCACATCAGTTTACGGGTAGTAACGGAAAATATGATGTTTCCGTTATGAATCTTATAATCCCGATACGGGCTAAAAATAAAGACGGTGCGTTGAAATTTGCTTTGTTTTTGACAAACAAGAAAAATCAACTTGAATTGGCTAAGCTTACAACAGTTTTGCCCGTAAACAATAATGCGCTTTCAGATGAATTTTTTACAACTTATGAGGAAAACGATATTGTATCAAAAGCACGTTATATCAGTGCAACACAGTTGAATAATCTTCAATCACCGATTAAGTTTAAAAATAATCACAAAGAGATAATTACGCTCTTAAATACAACCGTACAACAGGTATTACTCAATCAAGCCGATACAAAAAAAATGCTTGATGATACGTCAAAAAAATGGAAGAAATTGGAAGAATGATTTTTGCTAAAGTCGAGTTAAAAATTAATACACAAAAAGGGAATGAAATATTCCTTTTAAAAAGAGAACCGAAAGAAACAGATTATGACAAGACGGTACTCGTTATAGGTGTTTTTCACGGTGACGAACCTGACGGTGAATATCTTATTAACAGATATTTGTCAGAAAAAAACGAAACCAAAAACAGATTGTTGTTTATTCCCTGTCTTAATCCGGACGGACTTGCAAATGGGACAAGAACAAACGCTAACGGTGTTGATTTAAACAGGAATTTCCCTGCACAAAATTGGGAATTGGGTGAAAAAAATGAATACTTTGGCGGGGATTCACCTGCAAGCGAACAAGAAACAAAGTTTCTTGTATATGTAATTGACAAATACAAACCTGACTTGATAATCACTTTGCATGAGCCTTATCAGGTAGTTAATTATGACGGTCCCGCTAAAGATATTGCACAAAAAATATCGGAAATTACGGGATATAAAACAGAAGAATCTATCGGTTATCCTACTCCGGGAAGTTTTGGTACGTATTGCGGCATAGAAAAGAAAATTCCGACAATTACACTTGAATTGCCGGAAAAATCTGATAAAGAAATTTTATATAATACCGTCAAAGGTGTTTTTACTTATATACAGGAGTCATTTTAGCCTGTTGACCTTTTGCTTCTTTTGTTACTTTGCTTATTAAAAGAACAACAGTTTCCCCCGGCGTTAAGTCTACGGACACTTTGTTTTTATCAATTTGAGGCGGAGCGTTAAAAACAAGCGGTGTTATTATGTCCTCGGGTTTAGTGCCTTTGTATGCAACTTCTGCTCTCTTGGAATATACTAAATCTTTGTTTAAGATTACGAGTATTACAGAATTTTTGTATGTTAAAGTATAAGCAAACACACTAGGGTCATTGGTTTGTAAGAAGGTGTAGTTGCCTCGATTTATCATTTCCGATGCCATCAGTTTAAATTTGTTTGCCATTACAAAGTCTTCAGACAACTGTTGGTATCCCCCCGCAGGTTTTCTGGAATAATTGAATATGTCAATTTTGCCTTTGTGTACATAATAGTCTTTGTCGTCAGTGTCTGATTTTGTCGCTCTTTGGTTTGCGTATTTGTATTGATAAGTGTCACCTGTTTGGAATCCGTCAACAAAATATGAATTCAATGGCAATGTTGCTTGCAACCAAATAATTGTATTTGCAAAAGGCATACCGCCTGTTATTATCGGAGATACTTCATCGTGTGTTGCAAAACTTCCTATTACGGCTTTAGGTTGATTTTTTATTGAAAAATCTTTTCTTATATTTTTTACAAGATTAAATTCTTTTTCAAATTTTTGTTGAGTGTTCCAGTTTTTGAAATCGAAATAGCTACCGTACCAGCCATCAAAACCTGCTTCCAAAAGTTTGTATGAAGGTGTGAACGTTGCATTTTGGGCGATAGGTTCAGTCCAATTGTCAGAGGCTTCGGCAAGAAACAAAAATTGTGAATCTTTGCTTTTTGCGTATGTGATTAAGCTTTGCCAAAACTTAAATGGTTTGTTTGTTGCAACATCGGCCCTGATACCGTCAGCACCAAGTTTTTGTACAAAATCAACAAAGTTTTTGTATTCCGTATAAAGCGCATCGTTTAATGAGCCGTCATTATTTACCGATTTAAACAGTCTTACGTCTGTCCAATCAGCAGGAACAACAGGCTTGTTGGAGCTGTCGGTTACAAACAGCTCGGGTCTGGACAAAAACAGGTCATAAGAACCGCAAGACGGTAAATCAATGATTACACGAATGTTGCGTTTGTGACATTCGTTTATAAAATTTTTAGCTTCTTGTTCCGGTGTCAGGTTGTTTGTTTTGTCGTCCAGTTGCGGATTTATTTTAGTGAAGTTTGATATTGCGTAAAGCGAACCTGCCGTACCCATTGCTTTAATTTTGCCTGTAGGAGTTACGGGTAAAAGGTGTATTGTGTTTATTCCCTGACGAGCGATTTCATCAAGTCTTGATATTGCATTTACAAAGTTTCCGCTTGCTTCACCTTTGTCAAAGTCAATTATATCGTTTTTGTTTTTGTCATCAGCGTTAAATGTTCTTATGTTCACCGCAAGTATTATTGCCTGATTTCTTGAAAACAGTGACTTTAAATCATTATTCCATACTCCTTGCTGCATCGCTGCATAAGAAGGTGCTTGAGCTATAAGACCCGCTGCTAATAACAAGCTCGCTGCATATTTAACAAAAGATTTTTTCATAAATAAACTCCCCGTTTTGCTTTACGAATTTGATTATATATTGTAAAAAGTTGTTCAAAAAATGTTAATACTACTGTGTTTTTGTTGCTAATATTTCTTGAACAAAATTATACAAAACAATAATATCGATTGCAACTCGTCTAAAGTTGATGTATACTGGGAAAGTATTATTATCAGATGGAGGCTATTTATGCGTATTTATGTAAACGGTAAAAACATTGAAATTACTGACGCAATTAAAGCTTATGCAAAAGAAAAATTGGGTAAAGTTGCTACCCACTATGACCAAATTGAAGGTATTGATGTAATGCTTACTGTTATTAAAAACCCAAGCGTTGCAGAAAATCATACAGCAGAAGTTACCTGTAAAATGACAACTGGTGTTCTTCACGTTACTGAAAATGCAGAATCTATGTATGCAAGTATTGACCTTGTTTCAGACAAATTGGCAAGGCAAGTCCAAAAATTTAAAGATAAAAATCTCGGAAAATCAAAATCAGATTCTATTAGAACAAGTGGAGTTCTTGAAAAAGAATCAAACGATGAAGAAACCGTTGTTGAATAACAAATAAAGTTTGTAATATTTAAAAAGCCTCCTTAAATCGATAAGGAGGCTTTTGTTTAACAATTAACAAGTTCTTTAACTTCTTTTCTTTTGATTTTCCTTGTTGTGGTTTTAGGCAAAGGCTCTTTGTTTACAATAATGTTTACTGGGCGTTTGTAAGAAGCCAAACGACCGGAAAAACGTTTTACTTCATCTCTGACCATTCTGTTAAGCGTTTCATCATCTTTTGCCAATGAACAGAAATGCTCTGTTGGTACAATAACAGCAACAATATCCTCCGTTCCTTCTTTTGCTCCGCTGGTGCGTGAAGACCCAAACACACATATTTCCGCAAAGTTTTCGCTTTCACCCAGCGCTGTTTCCACTTCTTCGGGGAAAACTTTTTTACCGCCGGAAAGTACAATCATATTTTTTATTCTTCCCGTAATATGAATGTGGCCGTACTTGTCTATGTTTCCAATATCACCTGTGTGGAACCAGCCGTCTGAATCAATGGCTTCTTGTGTTAATTCGGGTTGATTGTGGTAGCCTTTCATTACTGAAGGCCCTCTTAACAATAATTCGCCCGTGTTTTCATCCACTTTGGCTTCAACACTTTTTAGCGGTTTGCCCACAGAAGCGATATCACTTCTTCTGTCATAATTTACACTAACAACAGGGCTTGTTTCTGTTAGTCCGTATCCTTGAAATACCCTGATTCCCATTCTTTCAAAGAATTCTCCTACGGAAACATCTAACGGTGCCCCGCCTGAGATACATCCGAAGAAATTACCGCCAAATTTTTTGTGTACTTGAGAAAACATAAGTTTTCTGATTCTATATGACGGAATATATTTTGAAATTGCCAACATTCCGTAGAATAAAGAACGTTTAATCGGGTGAGAATTCTTAACTTCTGCTTCAATACCCGTTTTTAAGAGTTTTAAAAATGCAGGTACAACAATCATAAAGTTAACGTTTTTTTCTTGCATAATACCGAGGATATCTTTCGGTTTAAGGCTTTTTGTGTAATAAATAGACAAGCCCCAACTCAGTAATACTGAAAATCCTACTGTCAATTCAAACAGGTGATTCATCGGTAAAATTGAGAGTATTGTTGTTATTTTCCTTTTACCAAAGAAATTTTTATACAATGTTGACATGTCATTTAATTGCGTAAGCATATTGTTAAATGAAATTTCTACACCTTTAGGAGCACCTGTTGTGCCCGATGTATAAATAATCAGTGCAGTTGATTTTGAGCTTCTGTGTTTCCATTTTGCTTCATAATTATTGGGTAAGTGATGAATATAGGGTATTTTATCACTTTCCATTCCAGTATCGTCAAAGCAGATAATGAATTTTATGGAATCAATTTCTTTTTGCAGCTCTTTAGCCATTTGCAAGAAATTTGCGGAAACAATCATAACGGACGGTCTGCAATCAGAAAGTATTGATTGTAGTTCGTATTTGGTAAGTTTAATATCCAAAGGAACCGTTATCATTCCCGACATTACAGAGGCAAACACTCCTGCACCAAACTCCGGACGGGATTCCGATAAAATCGCCAAACGCTCTCCTTTATGGATTTCAAGATCATTGATAAGATAACAGGCAAGTTTGCGTGACAGTCTGCCTATCCCTTTATAAGTGTATTCATTCCAGCCATGTCGGGTTCTTATACCCAGTGCCACTCTGTTTTGGTAATTATCGGTTTTGTTTTCCAGAAACAAAAGAATATTTCTGGCTGTCTTTTCCAATCTTTGTTCTTTTACTTTTTGATTGATTTCCATTTAACTTACCCCATACTATATTATAAAGCTATGTCGCCTCTTTTTTCCAATTTGTCTTTTACGCTTTGTATAAACTTTTTGGAATCCTCATCAGCCGTAGACCAGTTTACAGCACAGATTGCTCTTTGTACCCATACTAACTGTTGGAAAAATTTGTTTTGAGAATTGATTGCCGACAGTTTCGAGTCAAGGTAAACTTTTTGAGCATCAATAAGCTGTGCAATAGGAGTTTCTCCCGTAAGATATTTTTGTTTTACCGTTCTATAATTTTCTTCGGCTGTATACATAGCCTTGTAATTTTTTTCAATGCTGAAATAAGATGCAATTGCTCTATTAATAATATCTCTTACCTGAAGTTCTATTTCTGTTTTAGCTTCATCCTGATATCTTTGCAATTCTTTTTTCTCTGCATCTATTCGCATAATTTCCGCAATTTTTGTACCGCCTTCAATAGGTTTCCACTGTGCAAAAATACCAAACATTCCATTTGTAGCGTTAGAGTGTGGCAGTACGATATTTCTCATTCCCAAAGGGGTGTACATCGGTAATGCCATATCTCTTGTGTATTCTCTGTTCATCAAAGAGGTATATGTATAACTCAATTTTGCATCAGGCAAAATGAATTTTTGGTAATACATATTGCGTTCGTAATCTTTCATCTTGATTGCGGCTTTTAATTTTGAAAGCTCCGGTGCTACTTCAAACGCTCTGTCAACAAGCATTTGTGTAAACTGTTCCAATGCCTGCGGAGTGGATACATAATCAATAATGTTAATGTCTTTTGTATAAAATGCCGGATCCATTGCAGTAAGAGGTTCAAGTTCAAAATCCAAACGCTGATCTTGATATAACAATTTATTTATAGCTATTTTAAGGTTTTTATATTCTGCCGTCATATCAAGAAGTCTTTGTTCGTTAATATTGAGTTGAGCAGCCCAACGCATTACTTCTTCCTGACCGCATTTGCCCATTTGTTGTCTTACTCTTGCCATTGCAAGAATTTCTCTGGATTCTTTTACATATTCCTTTTGAATAATTATTGCGTTACGCAACATTAATGTATCAATGTAGGTTGTTGCTATATCAATACCCATGTTTTGCTCAGTCATGAATTTTTCATATTTTGCAAAATCATGTTGTTTCTTTTTAATCAATATATTTGTAACAAGTGCAGGTGAATAAATTACCTGTTCAATACCCATTTGAAATATGCCTGTTTTTTCGGGGTACAAAAGCCTTGCGGAATCGGCATATTCGCTGTTGTATTGCTGATAACCTAATGTTATGCCGAAGGTGGGCAAATATCTTAATGCAGCACTGACGGCGGAGCGTTTTGCAGCTTTTACAAGCAATCTTTTTCTTTCTATATCAAGGTTTTGTTTTTCTAATGTGTTAAAAATTGCAGAAAGGTCATACATTTTAGGTTTTTTGTTTGTAATAATTTCCGCATTATTTAAAATTCTAAGGTGAGGTTGATATCCTATTAACTCCGCAGTATCAGCGTTGATATAGAACACTTCATCTTCAAAAAACATTACTTTTTCGGATTTTTTTACTTCACCTTTCAGCGCACCTTTAATATTGAAAGAAGTTGCTTCTGCGATTTTTCTGTCCAAATCAAAAGCGCCTGACGCCAATAATGCACCCATTTCCACGTCTTCTTTACCCAATGTTGAGTAAGTCGGTATTTTTTGCTCGTTGAGGTGGGTGATTAAGTGTTTTCTTTCGCTTAAAGAAAGGTTGAATAATGGTGTCATAACAACTGCATCAACATCTTTCGGGATTTTTGCAAATGTACCGTCAATGTTTTTTGTGGCAGGGATTATTACAAAATCAATTCCTTTTAGTTTTGGTTCTAAGAATTTTTTCCAGTCGCTTCTTGTTTTGTAATAATTTTCGTTCATTAAAATTGCAACTTTTTTGAAGTTTACAAGTTTTTGAAAAGCATAAACCCCTTTTACGGATTGTGATACAGGGTTAAAAAACTCATCGCCGAAATCACGCAAGCCGTATTGGTCTATTGTTACAACAAATTTCTTTTTTGACGGCAGGTGATTGTAGTATTTTGTACTCAAATATCCTAACGAAACAACCATTGTTGCATCAGAATTAAGAGCTTTATCGCTTATTGTTTTTACGCTTTCTTTTGTCCAATTCCCCGTATATACAAGGTTTGCCGGAAATTCAGCTTTAAAATCGGGGGCGGTTGTTCTTGTTATTGTTTCTTTAAACTGTTTTAACACCTGAGCGTTTTTATCTGACGGGCCGTCAAAAACAAATGCGTATTTAATAGAACGTGCATTTTTATTATAAACAACAGGTTTTTGTTGTTTTGCCGCACCGGTTTCTTGTATTGCCAATACGCTTTGTACATTTACTCCCAATACCAACAATACAAGAACTAATCCCAATAATTTTTTCATATTTTTCTCCCTGAACACAATGCAGTAAATTTTATATTCCTAAACCACTAAATAATAAAATAATAAGATTCTTAAATCATACGTGAAAATCTTAAAAAAGTTAAAAAATATACAATTTTTTACTTTACAAATATTTATAAAACACTTTAACTTTTGAATTTTAAAATGTAAGGGTGCTTTGCACGGCGAAGGCGTATTACGGCTTCTGTGTGCAAGTAAAACTTGCTTTTATTTTAATTGTGCTAAGTCATTAGAACAACTTTACCAAGCCGACAGACAGACTTTTTCTTTTACCGTTTATTTCTCCGCCAATTTCCAATTTGTTAATATCGTCAATACTAATTTTTGAATCTCTAAAATCAGCATCCCCACCAATACTTTGTAATTGTCCAAGGCCTGTTATTTTAGAATCCGCAAAACTAGCATTCCCGCCTATACTTTGTAATTGTCCGAGATCTTCAACTTTAGAACGAATAAAATTAGCATCCCCGCCAATACTTTGTAATTGTCCAAGATTTGTTATTATTGAAAAAGCAAAACTAGCATCCCCGCCAATACTTTTTAATTGTCCAAGGTTTGTTACTTGAGAATCCATAAAATCGGCATCCCCACCAATGCTTTGTAATTGTCCAAGGCTTGTTATTTTAGACTTATAAAAAACAGCATTTCCTTTGATTTCATTTACGTATTTGAATAATTTGTTTTCATCAATTTCAATATCTTCGAAATTATAATCATCAGGTTGTTTGTATTCGGAAATTACTAATCCATCATCTTTTTTCTCAGTCTTAATTCTGAAATAATCAAATATTTTTATAGCATCATCAATTGTTTTTAATTCTACTGCAGAGCCCAATTCTTGTTTAACTTTTTCCAACTCAACTTTTAAAACTCCTGCTTTTTCTTCTGCTCTTTTAACTTCATATTGTGCCCTATCACCTAATTTCATATTACATTCTTGTTGATGATTTTTAAATGTTTCTAAATATTTTACAGGTATCTTTCCGTTATTTTTCTCACCTTGAATTTCTT
>CAMEWS010000012.1 GCA_945946765.1 uncultured Clostridia bacterium | reverse complement strand
ACTTTCCCGATTGCTTAAGATTACAAATTTATAAAACTATACTTCTAATTATAAACACTTACTTTCAAATAAGTAGCCCTTACTATTTGGGCAACTTGTTCTTCTGAAAGTTCTATAGCTAGTAATCTTGCTTTAGATTTGTTAATCAATTTTATAAAACAAACGAAGAAACAAATTATTTTGAGTACATTATAAAAAATTCCACCAACAAAACTTTTATATACCATAGACACCCTGTATATGTAGAAAAATTTGCTATACAACTGGCTCAACGCTTACCTAAAATTGAATCCCCAGAAATTTTGAATTTTAATTCAGAATCCAAGAGGCGGCAAGGGATTTTTGTAAAAAAATGTAAAAAAGTTATAAAAAGATATTCAAAAAAATTTGTTTAAATCTTTGTATCAAACAAAGAGAGGTAATTATGAAGATTTCATCAATTTATCCGAATACAGCCTGTTTTAAGGTTCAAAGACAAGAAAACAATAACAATCTTAAGCTAAACAATTCAGGAATTATTGCGTTTCGGGCTTCCGGTAACAAAAATCATATTGCTATAGTTACAGCAGAATGCGCTCCGTATGCAATTACAGGTGGTGCAGGCAGTGTAATGGAGCAAAGAAGTTCCTTTTTCAAAAAAATGTACCCTAATAAAGATGTAAGAATTTTTCTTCCGTTTTACAACCCACAAAACAAAGATGTATATAAATCTACTGCTATTTCTAATCCTCTTACTAAAGAAAAACTGGCATTTCCCATAGAAAAAACGGGTATTGAAACGGAATTTGAATATGGCGTAAAAAAATCAAAGGCTGAATTATATAAAATAAAAAATCCGGCAGGTGGAGTGCCATTGTATCTTGTTTATACTCCTGAATTTGATGATTTTTTAAAGGAATATGATCAAAGAAATTGTCCCCATTGGAAAAAATACAATATTTTTTGTAAAGCATTATTGGAATTGTTCGAAAAAATGAACAATTCTAATGAAAAATTTAATCCGGGATTACTTCATGCGGTTGATTCAGCAGCATCTTTCGTAATAACCCAAAATTCCGAAAGACCTTGTCTGTTTGAAAGCACTGATGCTCATAGAGAATCAGATTCTTATATTACTCCTTTTGAAGCAATGTTGAATGTTTTTTCAAAAAAACAAATTGAAGAAATTAAAAACAACGATGTTTTTAAGGAAAATATTGCAAAATTGGTTTTAAAAAACCAAAATATCTTTAATCAATCAGGAAATACCGGCAACTTTGAACAAATAAAAGGAAAACTTGATTCAAATTCCAATTTTTATTCGTTTGTTTTAGAAAAAACTGCCGATAATTATCGCACTTTATGCGCAAATTTAAAGAATAAGTTTATTATTGAAAATATTAATAATTTGATTAGACAAATTACAAAATCAAGTGTATATTACGATTCAAATATTGATTACAGCAGTATGATTAACGCTTTAAGAAACTGTGACAATTGGTTTGTTCCATCCGATGATTATTATAATAAAGTTATAACTTCAAAATCATATTGTTCCGGTGAGTTTGGTTCCATTGCAATGTTGAGAAGAAATAATGGTTGTGGTATTCCCAATGCAATTGATTTAAGTTTATACAACCCCAATAATCCCGTACAGGTTGTATTTCCGTATAATATTTTAAATTATGCAGAAGGAAAAAAGAAAAATAAAGAATTTATTTTTGAACAATTTTCAAAATCCAATATTGAAAATAATAAAGTAAGCCCCAAAATAATATATGCAGATAATTCAAAAGTATTTGGATATCTTGATAAAAAATACATTAATGAACCTTTAATTGTAAATATAAGTCGCTATAATACACAATTAAAAGGACAGGATATAGCTCTTAAAGCAATAGATAAAGTTTTGAGCAAAAGTAATGCTTGTGCTGTTATTGCAATGCCCGGATTTAGAAATGCTGACTCCGCTACAATGGATAATTTTGTAAAAAATGTTGTTAACAATCCAAAATATGCCGGAAGAATTGTCTTAACAGACAGTTATGTTCCCGTAAATCAATATTTTGCCGGGGCTGATTTTTCACTTGTTACAAGCCGCTCAGAAACTTGCGGATTGATAGGTTTTCAATCAATGCGTATGGGCGCTGTTCCTGTCTCTACGCCTGTCGGAATTATGCCGACAATCGTAAAACAGCCTAAAGAAACACGTACAAAAGCAACGGGATATTTAACGCCTAAGAACTTTGACAATAAAAATGCTGACAGTATATTTGCATCTACATTGTTAAATGCAATTTCTTCATATAAAACAAATCCGAAATTGTATACAACTATGGTTAAAAATTGCATTATGTATGATAGTTCTTACAAAAGTTCATGTGCAAAATTAAATAATGTTTATGATAAAACAATTGAGCATAAACCAATAAACAACGTTTCTCTTAACAGTTTGCTTCCCAAAGAAAAGAAACACAATTTAAAAATTTTAAGATCTAATGATATAAATTCATTAAAAAAGGCAGATGTTCTTGTTATGCTTGCACATCCTGATGATGAAATATTTTTTACGCCTGTTTTAAAATATATAAAAGAAGGTAAATCTGTTCAATTTGTATATTTTGCAAAAGGGGATAAAGGAGCATATAAAGATTCTGCACCCACAAATCCGGATGATTTAGCAGAATACAGAGAAAATGAACTTTGTAGTGCGTTAAAACAATTTGGAGTTAACAGAAATCCTCTAAAACTTTCCATTGAAGATGACTCTTTACATTTACACAAAGATGAATTGGCTGATTATGCAAATCGTATAATAGACAAAGTACAGCCTGATGTTATATTTTCATTTTCTCCATATGGTTATACGGGGCATCCTGACCATAAAGCTGTTTCTAAAGCCGCTATTGATTCGATGAATTTGTATAACTCAACGCATAAAAAGCAAATAGAAATTTATCAACCTGTTTTGACAAATAAAACTGCATCGATTATGCATAATTATGCATTAAGTGAAAACTCCGATTCTTTTGATTTTGTTGAAGAAGGTGCTTCTATAGATTCTAAAGACATCGTAAAAGTTGACGTTAAAGAATTTAAAAAAGAAATACTTTCTTCGTTACAATGTCATAAATCCCAATGGTCAGATAGTGAAGTTAAGGCAATATATAATTTCTATACAAATAATCCTGCAGAAATAACATCTATTCGTTCAATAGATGACAAAAATGAAACATACAACAATCCTTGGCATAAACGAGCACAAGATATTAAAAAGTTGTACGGTGATGAGTTTTACAATATTTTTAACGGAATAAAAATGGTTAATCAGGATTTAGGTATAGAGTTGGATTTATATCTTACTTATTATAACGACAGTAATAACGTAGATGAAACAACAATGTGGATTAATACGGATTTGTTTAATGATTCGGTACACAGAAATAAAGTTTTTGATTTAATACTTGATTCTTTTGAAAAAATCAAAAAAATACCTAAATTTAGCAAGATTGAAAACATTAGTTTCAGATATTTTGATAAAAAACGAAATGAAGATGTTATCTGTGATATACCTATTAAAGAATTGCAAAAATTGCAAGGCGCAGAATACAGATATTTTTACAAATACGAAAGAAAAAAGAAAAAGTAATTTATCAATAAACGGTTAATTTACATAATTAACGTAATAACTTCCGTTGTTAAACTTAAATACCATTTTTATTTTTTCTGACTGTACCCCCGAAGGTGGCGGATAAAATTTGGGCATACGCATCAACATTTTGTAAACCTCATCATTAACACTTTTGTTGTCAGATTGGAATGTAAAACCTCGATTAATAAGTTTTCCCGTACTGTCAATAGAGAACTCTATTCCGCAGGAGCCGCTGCCTTGTACGGAGGCAACGGATAATTTTGAAAACAAAGCTTGTCTTAAGGTTAACTTATAATTGTAGTATTCTTCGCTTATAGCAGGTTTATTTGTTGTTGTGTTAGTTTGTTTTGTCTGCGGTTGAGTTTGTGGTTTAGCAGTTTGAGTTGTGGATTTTGTAACAGGCACAACTTTAGCTGCAGTAGTTGTTTTGGTGGAAGTACCTGTTAACGTTTTGGTTTGTTTTGCTTTAGGTTGTGCTTGTATCTTAGTAACTTGTTTTTTTGTTGTTTGTGGTTTATTAACAGACTTTGCTGTTTGCGGTTTTACAGATGTTTTGGCAATTGGTTGCGGCTTGGTGGGGGGAATAACATTATTGGTTTGTGGTGTTGTAAATTGATTGGGCGTTGTTAATTCAGGTTGTGGAGTGGTTTGTGTTTTCGTAACAGATGGTTGTTGGTTGTTTGTTGTATCAGAAAGAATCTTTTTGTTGTCTTTAGGTGCAACAATTAACAAAATAAATGTTAAAAAAACAATAAAACCTACTGCAAGCCAAAGAATCATTTTGTTGTCAGAAGTTTTTTTTGAAATAGCAGGTTGAATATTTTGAAATGTATCATTGCCGCAATCGCAATAATCCGGCTTGGTTTCAAATTTCTTTCCGCACATATCACATATATACATATTTATCCTCAACTAATATTTTAACTTAACTTTTTCAACATCCGAGTAGTCTGACGGCTTGCTGTATTGGGTATAGTCAGACATAACAAATCCGCCTGTAACATTTGTAATTGTTCTTTTTGTTCCTGTCGGGAATTTCAGTATAGGCTGATGTTGATAACTTTGCAATACAGGTTTTATAACACGAACAGCAAGATCTGTATAGACAGGGTTTGTTGACCAGACTTTTATGTTAGACATATTGCCGTATTTGTCAACGGTAAAAGAAAATCTGAAGCCTGTACCTCTTGGAGCACCGATATTTGTATCTTTCATAACTTTATTTTGAAGGTCGCTGCGCCATTTGTTCCATACAATGGTTTCTTCATGTTCCGTTAACACTCTTTGTGCTGTATAATTCGAATTTTGTTGAGCTTGTTCTTTCGCCTGTTGAGCAGCTTTTGCTTGTTGTTCTTTTTCTTGAGCCGCTTTTTTTTGAGCCTGTTGTTTTCTCCAGTTTTCTTCAGCTTTATTATTTTGCGAAACCGTAGGTTTTTGCGTTGTATTCACCTGTTGTTTAGCAGGTGTAGTCTTTGCAACGGTTTTAGTATTAACTTTAACAGGTGTTGTTTTGGTTACTGTTTGCGTTTTTAATTTAGCGGGAATATTCGTTGTTTTTATGGGGGTATTATTAATATTAACATTTGATGTTGTAACATTTTGAACAGGTTTAATATTGCTGCTATTATTTACGGTTATCGGTGCAGAATTAGTGCTTATCTCTGTTGTTTTAACAGGGAGAGGGGTATTACTGTTTTCTTCAACAAAGATATAGTTGCCTTCCGTAATTATTATTTGTTTTGGCATTTTGGGTGTAAACAAGGCTATAATTGTTGTTATAAATACTATTAATAATATAGTTATCGCTAATTTGTTTTGCATAAATTTTATCCCTGTTGCTTGTACGGTTCAGCTTGCATGGGTTTTGTAAGCCGTACGTTTATTCCTGTGCCTGCGGGTATTTCAACAGCTTCACCCTTATGTGCTCCTGCATTTATCAAACCTCCTGCGACACCCAGACTTGCACCTACTATTAATACTGTTTTCCAATTACTGTCATCGCTAAGTAATCCCCTTAGAACACCTGATAACATGCCTATTGCCGCACCGGCTGCAACATTGGCTGCAATTTTTTTTCCACGTCCGCCATCAACTCGAACGGTAACAATATTGGATTCTAAAACCAATTTGTCCCCTGTTGGGGTTATTAATTCATTAAACATAATAGAAATTTCACCGTTCTTGTAGAAAAAACCTGTTTTTTGAGCATCAATAGCTTTACCGTACACAATGCTGCCTTGTGGTGCAATTAAAACACCATTGTGTACCCAATCAGAGCTTAAAACAGAAGCTATTGTATCATCTTTGGCAAGACTTTCGGAGCTGATTGATGATTGTAGTACCGCTTGAAAAGTTGCTCCTTCCGATATGTAGACAAGACCGCCTTTAAGCGTTGTATTTTGTTGTAGTGGGGGTATTGAAGTATTTGTATTTATCTTGGCGGTCTCATTTTCTGTTTGTTTATTACGCTTTTTTGATGGTGTTTCTTTTGTCGGCATTTGTGGAATCGGAGTTAAGTTTTGAGAATTAAATCGTTCTTGTGCTTCATCACTAAAATCATAAAATGTATCATTTGCCATAACGGGTAGTAACTGCATTGCGAACATCAATGCAGTTAGATTTATGCATATAAATTTTTTGAACAAATTAATGTTTTGCATTTATCTTATTATACCGCTTTTTATTTAAATAAAATCTTTAAGTTGGAATGAGTATCAAAAGTTACATAACCCATGACCATTTTTTTATTAGTACCTGAGTTCTTCAAATAAACGTTAAAATGTCCAAATATGCCTGTAGCTTTACTGTTGGCAGTTTTTTTCAAGTTAGTCATATCAATATAATCAATTTTATCTAAAGAATAATCTTGTTTTCTGTCATTAACAAGCAAAACATTATCATCACCCAAACGTACAAGTCTTATACCAGCGGCTTTTAGTTCTTTTCCCGTAATTTTGGTAAAATCACCGTCAGATTCAAGTCCTTTTAAAGACACAAACATGTTGTTTTTAGGGTCGTCAAACCCTAACAAATCGTGTTCATTCCAATCAGTTGTTTTTTTATCTTTTATCATTACATAATTCACTCCGTCAATCGGAACTACATAAGGGTCTGAAGCAAGTAGTACCGCCGGTAAAATACCACCTGACACAGGAGTTCTAAATTCATCTATTATATTAAATGATTGACTTGAAGGAATAGTGATTATATCGGTGCATCCGTTGGTTTTTACGGTGCCGTTTATTGTTTGAATATTGCTCATTCCTTGATAAGGAAACAATTCAAGAGCGTTGCAACTAAGACCAAATGACAATATACACAATGTAATGATTAATTTTTTCATATTTAACTCCTTCTGGTTGTAAATGCAGGCATGATTTATAACGATTTATTTTAAATATTGTTCATTTATTTCATATTGTCAACTGACTCCGACTACTTGTTGAACCTGTGCAAAAAAACAAGTTCATTCTTATCAACAAGTTCGGCACAGGCAACAAGAGCATGGGGTCACCCCTCTCAAAAATGATACTTAATCATTTTTTCGGCAGAGTGCAAAATGCTAGACTTGGCGTCATTCGCACTTCGTTACACTTCTACAAGCGAAGCCGCCTCAGACATTCATTATATTTTCTTAATACCCCAAAAGGCACCTGTTTAAACAGATGCCTTTTGGGATTGTTAAGAATTATTTATGAGTTTTATTTTGAAATTCGACCAGGGACTACAACTCCGCCTTTAAGATTCTTTTTGTAGAATTCTACGTGCGGTTGAAGTACGCTGTCTAAAACTTCAGGGAAGGAAGTATTTGTCATGATTTTTTCAACAATTTCCTGATACACAGTAGCAAATGCTCTCAATTGAGTCATTGCACCTGCTGCCGATGGTGTTAAGCCCATTCCTTTGGTCGCAATATTTTCAACAAAAGTAGCACCCGTAACTTCATAAGATTTTGACAAAGCGCCAATATATGCTTCTGCGTTTTCTTTGCATACGCCGTTATCTGACGGAACAGTTAAAGCAAACACAAGTTTGTTTGCAGGATTGAAGTGTGCTTCTGCACTGTGATGCATAGCGTCAGGAACTTTTGCAACCTGTTTTAAAGTATCTTTAACAGATTCGTTTTGCATTTGAGCGTGCCAATAAACAGTATTTTCAAAAATAGCGCCCATGTATTGATGTACAGATGCTTCTGTTCCGTTTAATTTTGCATCAGCCCAGAAAATACCTTCTTTTAAAGCATCATTAACATCCAAATCAGTTGATAATGAAAGTTCTGACATATTTTGTGCTGATTCCAGCATTGCTTTCATGTCTTCTTTTTTCATGCCTGCAAATGCAAGTGTAAACAAAGCGTGATCATCAAAAGCCGAGAATCTTCCGCCTACGTCATCGTGAATGAACAAATCTCCTAACCAGCCGTTTGTGTTTGACGTGCGTCTTAATTCACTTTTTTCAGCATTACCGTCTGTAACGGCAATAAAATGCTTGTTAGCTGATTTTTCAGCTTCTTCTTGAGTTTGACCTTGGGCTTTATATGAGTCAATTAACATTGCCAAAACTCTTAAAAATCCGTCTTTTGTTTCAAATGTTGAGCCTGATTTTGAAGCAATCATAAAGTTTGATTTTGTAACATCGTTACCTAATCTGTATAAAAATCTTTCTAAACTTGCAGAATCAACATCAGAATAAAATTCAACGACATCTCCTTTAACATTTAAACCATTTATTGAGAGCATGTGTTCTACGGTGTGCTTAGAACCACCAATGCCCATTACGCTGAGTTTTTGAGCGCCTGTTTGAGCTTTAAGTTTTGCTGCTAATTCGTAAATTTCATCAACTCTTTTTAATTGTTCGGACGGAAGATTTACCCAATTTAAGAATTGACCTTGTTTGTTTGCTCTTGATGCAAATTCATTTACAAATTCTGAAACTTTTGATGCGTATTTTGAAAAATCTACACCGCTAAAAGTTGTTGTAATATCAGAGTTTTTTGTTAACATTTTTCTCTCCTTTCTTTCATATGTCACCTGACTCCGTATAATTATTGAACAGGTGCATATAACAAGCCAAATATTTAATAAATATTAAGGGGCACCTGCAACAAGCACATGGGGTCTCCCCTCGTTTTTTATAAGCCTATACTTAATCACTCTCAGCTACAACATCAACAAGTTGTTCGCCATAACTGTTAAAGTGTCCTGATGTTTCTTCAATAATGTATTTCAAATCTGATTTACCTTCAATTGATTTTTCTGCACATTCAAAAGCTTCATCAAGGTCTTTAAAGTCATTTATCAATGTTTTTGTTAAAGATGAACCTCGTTTTTGTGTATAAACGTGAAACATATAATATTCCCTTTCCATTGATATTGCTAATTTTCAATAACTATCATACTACAAAGATATAAAAGAAAGGTAATACAAGTAAAGTTCAAGTATTACCTTTCGTAGAAATATTTAAAAGAAAAATTAATTTTGAGATGTAGGAATAGGAATATTTAAATATTTTTCTCTAAATATTTGGGACATTTTGATAAGTTGTTCAGTATTGAGCGAGGCTCTTTTTTCTTTCGATTCTTCTATTTCTATTGATTTTAGTTCATATTCCAGTTCTTTTATCCTGTTATTGTTATTTTGGTATTTTGGATATAAGTACCATTGGAAAAGAATAATTAAAAAGATATAGACCCTGTTTTGTTTTTCGAGTTTGTTTAATTCATCTTGAATAGTTATAATTTGACTAGTTCTATATTCACATTTTTTTCTGTATTCTTTTTCTATGTATGCAACAGCGGCCAGTACATCATCACTTAATGATTGTTTTAAAATATCAATCCCCGGAACATTTGATTCAAATTTGTTTATTTTTTGTGCTACTTGATATAATTCAAGTGCATCTACATTTTTTAAAATACTTTTTTTGTAATAATATTCCATTTGCTCATTAATAGATTTTAATAATCTTTGGGCTTCTGCTTTATACAATTCTTCCAGATTTGGAATATTCAAGTTTGAATAGGCATTCTCTTGATTTTTAATATTATTTTCGTCTGTCATTGGTGCACCTGTATTCTTAGCTTCTATCATGTTAAAACAGTTAATAAGCTGATAATAAACTCCTATTTTGTGTTTAAAATAAGTTAGACCTAATATAGCATAAATTTAAATTGTTTTTCAAGCTTTTTAGGGGGGAGCTTATTTAGTTAGTGAGTAAGCAGGTAAATATAAAAAAGGAGTTATTTATATAAATAACTCCTTTTTGTTTTATTTATTTGTTTTCTATGCTTTGTATTTTTTAAATAGTATTGAAGCATTGTGTCCGCCAAAGCCAAATGAGTTTGTTAAAGCATAATTAACTTCGGCTTTTTGTGCTTTATGCGGAACATAGTTTAAATCAGCAACTTCTTCATCCTGATTATCAAGGTTGATTGTAGGAGGAATAATACCGTTGTTGATTGCTTTAATACAAACAATAGATTCAGCAGCACCCGTAGCACCGAGCATGTGTCCGTGCATAGATTTTGTTGAGCTTACTTTTAAGTTTTTGTTTGTAGATAAATCGCCAAAAACTCTTGCTATTGCTTGAGATTCTGCTTTGTCACCAAGCCCTGTACTTGTGCCGTGAGCATTTACATAATCAACTTCTTTAGGTTCAATACCTGCATCTTTAACAGCAAGTTTCATTGCCATAGCAGCCCCTGCGCCATCAGCAGCCGGAGCAACAATGTCGTATGCATCAGCTGTTTGACCATAGCCGACAATTTCTGCATATATTTTAGCGCCACGTTTTTTAGCATGCTCAAGTTCTTCCAATACGAGAACAGCAGCGCCTTCTGCCATAATGAAACCGTCTCTGTCTTTATCATAAGGACGAGAAGCTTTTTGCGGTTCATCATTGTGTTTTGACAATGTTCTTGCGCTTGTGAAAGCACCTATACCCAATTTAGTGATAACTGCTTCAGCACCGCCTGCGACAATAACATCTGCATCATCCCATTGAATAGAACGGAATGCATCACCAACAGAGTGAGCGGATGTTGCACAAGCTGTAACAACTGATTTGTTAACACCTTTTGCACCATGCTTAATAGAAATTCTTCCTGCACCCATATCAGCAATAATCATAGGCACAGTAAACGGTGAACATTTTGTCGGACCTTTTGCCGTAATAATATCGTGTTGTTTTTCAAAAGTATCAAAACCACCTGCAGCAGAGCCAACAATTACACCGTATCTGTACGGGTCTACGTTCTCTCCTGCAACAATGCCCGAATCAGCAATTGCTTCATCTGCGGCAACCATTGCAAACTGGGTATATCTATCCATTCTTCTTGCGTCTTTGGGGTCAAGATATTCTTCCGGTTTAAAATTTTTAACTTCACCTGCAATATGAACCGTATGACCTTCAAGTGAAATATTTTCTATAGTAGAAATACCGCTTTTCCCTTCGAGAAGACTGTTCCAAAATTTATCAATACCAACGCCAAACGGAGAAACAATCCCTAAACCTGTAACAACAACTCTTCTTTTACTCATTTTCTAACCTTTTCATTATTGCGGAATTAACTATTACTAAATTCCGAAACTGTATTATTCTGATTTAATTAACACATTAATTAAAATGTTTAACTTTTAAAAATTAAGGGGAGTATTTGAGCATGCTCCCCTTAAAATTATACTTGAATCAATAAACTATGAATGAGATTCGATATAGTTTACTGCGTCTTGAACTGTAGCAATTTTTTCAGCTTCTTCATCAGGAATTTCGCAACCGAATTCTTCTTCAAAAGCCATAACCAATTCAACTGTATCCAAAGAATCAGCACCTAAATCAGCTGTAAAGCTAGCTTCAGGAGTAACTAAATTTTCGTCAACGCTTAATTGTTCAACTACTACTTTTTTAACTCTCTCAAGAACTGTACTCATGTTTTTTCATCCTCATTTTAATTAACTACGTGTTTTTCACTATTCATTATACTATTTCAATATAAATATGCAATTTTGTAAAGCAAATATAAATACATTTAACGATTTTTTACAACTATGTTCATTAATTTATGTAACATTAATGAAATAAATGGATTTTTAATAGCAAATTTATAAATATTCAGACTTAAGCTAAAAAAGGAGAATATTATGACAGTTATTCGTTCAGCAAGTCCCAATTTTAAATCTCACATTATTGAAAATGATTATTATCGTGTAGCTATAAAATCAGCACAGCAAGATCTTACCTCCGGCGGAGCTTATCAGCGTGGTATCAATACACTTAAATCTCTTGAGGGAATTAATCTTGACGGTAAACATGATTTAGTGGAATTTTTTCAAAAAGATGGCAAGGTTTATACAAAAATTAATGGTGCAGTTGACGAAAGTAGAACATTTCCGGCGCAGAAGAAATGTGGAATAAATGCTCAAAATGCAATTATAAATTATGCCAAAAGTAATAATGCACTAACTAAAGAACCAATGTTTGATTCTGAAAGAAAAGTGCTCGCTGTTAAGGCCGAACTTAAAAAAGCAGAAGACGTTATGTGTAGAGATCTTAAAAGCAGATTGAACAGATATTATTGATGTAAGTAGTTATCGCATCCTTTAATATAATCTTCACACTCTAAAATAAAATACGGATAGCTGTTGCTTAGTCCAAATTTGTTGTCATTAGTTTTAAAAAGTTCAACCGCTTTTTTATAATCTTCTTTTGCTTTTGCATAATCTTTTAAATCATTAAAATAGCAATCTGCCCGATATTTGTAATAAAAGGGTTTTTCAATGTCATCGGCATGTTCAATAGCCTTTGAGTAATAAGTAACTGATGTATCATATTGTTCAAGACGATAATAAATGTCAGCCAAGTTAAAATATACGGCTGCATAATTCGGATTTAAGCTTAGGGCTTGATTATATGCTTTAATTGCTTTTTTATAATTTTTATAGCCCACATGCGGATTACCTTTGTAAAAATCACCTATAGCAACCCAAATTGCAGGATTGTCACTCAATATTTTTGTTCCTTCTAAAAGAACTTTTTCGGCATTCAATGCTTCCTTTTTATCATACAAACCTGTAGTACAACGAGCAAAATTCAGATAATACATTGTTTTCAGGTTTATACAGCCCCTGTCATCATTACAACTATTGTTGATTAACTCTATTGCCTTTGCATAATCTTTAGATGCAAAAATATCTGCACCGGCTCTTTCAAGATTAGAAGCTCTCAACTCATAATAGCGGTAGTTATAAGGATTAAGCTCTATAGCTTTACTATAATAATCAACGGCAGTAGCCAATAACATTCCTTTTTCAAAAAGTTTTTTTTCTTCATAAGCTTTATTGGAATATCTTACTCCGATTTGTGCATAATTTTCAGGATCCAACGGGTTTTTCTTAATTGCTTTTTCAAAATCCTCAATTTCCCCAGGCATATCTATTGCATAATAAATTTTTGTATTTTTATATTTTTCTAACATCTCAGGAGTAGATTGCAATTTCACATCATCAGCCATTGCAATTCCACCTGCAAACAAAACAGCACTTAAAACACAGCCGCACAATATTTTTGAATACTTCACAATTCTATCCTCGTTAACTAAAAACGGGAATTCCGGATTTAGAATTCCCGTTTATTATAGCATTTTTGTTAACAGATTTGTACTATCTTATATCATTAAACCGCCGGCAACTTCAATAGCTTGACCTGTAACATAGTCTGTATCAAGTGCCAAGAATTTAACAACTTTAGCAATATCTTCGGGAGTACCGAGTCTTCTCATAGGAATAGCTTTTAAGTACTCATCAATATTAGGCAATTCAGCAGTCATTGCTGTTTGTATAAAGCCGGGGCATACTGCGTTAACTCTGATATTTCTTGATCCTAATTCTTTAGCCAATGTTTGAGTTAAGCCAATAAGACCTGCTTTTGATGCAGAATAGTTAGCTTGACCGGCATTACCATGACGACCAACGATACTTGACATATTGATGATAGAACCTTGACGAGCTTTCATCATGTACTTAACAACGGCATGTGTTACGCAATAAGCACTTGTTAAGTTGATTTTAATAACTCTTTCCCATTGTTCCATATCCATTCTTAGGAACAAGCCGTCTTTTGTAATACCTGCATTGTTCAATAGAATATCAATTTTGCCATGTTCAGCTATCATTTTGTCAACAGCAGCTTGAACTTGTTCATCATTTGATACATCAAATTGATAAAAATAAGCATTAGCGCCCAAAGCTTTAATTTCATCAATAGCCGGTTGAGCTTTTTCTGCGTCACAAATATCATTAATTATGATATCACATCCTGCTTTAGCCAATTCCAATGCACAAGCTAAACCAATACCTCTGGAACCGCCTGTAACCAATGCAACTTTTCTTTCTGACATAATAAATTTCTCCTTATCTCGCAATTTTATATATTTATCATTTGTTGATTAAGAACTTCTGCAGCCGCATTTAATGAATCTTCGTCAAATACGTTCAAAACATTAATAGCGGGATTAATCTTCTTAACAAGCCCTGCAAGAACTTTCCCCGGACCGATTTCAACAATGGTATCTACCCCTTGTTGTACCATATTTTCAACAGTTTGTGTCCACATTACGGAAGAATAAATTTGTGCTTCCATTTTAGGGGCAAACTCACTTGCTTTTGTTGTGGCTTGAGCATCAACATTAGTATATACGGGAATTTTTGCCTCATTTATTTGACATTCGGGTAAAAGTTGAGCAAATTTTTCGCTTGCCTCTTTCATCAACATAGAGTGGAATCCGCCTGAAACAGGAAGGGGTATAACTCTTTTTGCACCGGCTTCTTTCAAAGCTTCGTTTGCTTTTGCAACCGCATCTGCTTCACCTGTTATAACGATTTGTGCAGGTGAATTGTAGTTGGCAACGGATACACCTTCTATGTTATCAATAACCTTTAAAATATCTTCTTTGGACATGCCGATAACTGCGGTCATAGCACCTTTTGTAGCGGTTGCGGCATTATTCATTTCCAATGCTCGTTTGTCAATCAATTTCATTGCAGTTGAAAAATCAACAACACCTGCAGCATAATAAGCACCATATTCACCAAGTGAATGACCTGCAACAAAATCCGGGCTTATTGAAGTTTTTTCCATCAATGCTTCAAGTGCGGCTATTGAAGTAACAAGAATTGCAGGTTGAGTATTGATTGTTTGTTTCAAGTCTTCTTCAGGACCTTCAAAACAAATTTTAGAAATACTTCTGCCTAAAACTTCATCAGCTTTGTCAAAAATTTCTTTTGCCTTAGCGGATGTTTCATATAAAGATTTTCCCATGCCCACAGATTGTGAACCTTGTCCGGGGAATACAAACGCAACTTTTCCCATTATATTTTCTCCTTAAAAATTTTCTTTTTGACGTTATTCCTAGCAAAGCGAAGAATCTTATAGTTGTTACGATTCTACACCCTTTCAGGGTTCAGAATGACAAAGTATTAACTAAGCAATACCTTCTCTGAGTCTTACAATTACCGTACCCCATGTCAAACCTGCTCCAAAACCGCTAAGTATGGCTTTGCAAGGGAGTTTTATTTTGCCTTCTTCAATACCTTCCGCCATTGCAAGAGGAATTGATGCAGCAGAAGTATTGCCGTATTTTTGAAGATTTACGATAATTTTATCTTCGCTGTAATTAAGTCTGGATGCCATTGCATCAATAATTCTGTAGTTGGCTTGATGCGGGATTAAGTAATCAACATCATCGGGTGTTAAACCGGCTTTTTCAAGGCAATTACTGATAGATTCAGGCATTGTTGTAACAACAAATTTGTAAACTTCTCTGCCGTTCATAACAATTTTTTGTTCTTTCTTTTCGCAAGGTTCTACAAGCGGGCAATTTTCTCCCGAAATCGGCATGGTAATAAAGTGCCCGTCTTTGCCGTTTGAGTGCATATCCATTGCAATAATGTCGTCTACACCGTCAACCGATTCTTTAAGAACAAATGCGCCTGCTCCGTCACCAAACAATACACAGCTTGTTCTGTCATACCAATCAATAAATTTTGAGTTAGCATCCGTTGCAACAAGCAAGACATTTTTGTAAATGCCTGAAGATATAAAAGCTTTTGCAATGTTCATTGCGTAAATCATGCCTGTACAAGCAGCAGTAATATCGAATGCTGCAGCTTTATCGGCACCTATTGCGGCTTGGATTTCGCATGCCGTAGACGGATAAGGATGAGCGGGCACGGAAGCGGCAGCTATAATTAAATCAATGTCTTCCGGTTTCATTTTAGCTTTTTCAAGAGCGTTTTGGGCTGCTTTGATACCCAATGTAACAGCATTTTCTTCGCCTGAAACAACTCTTCTTTCTTTAATGCCTGTTCTTGTGGTAATCCATTCGTCACTTGTATCAACAAGCTTTGTTAAATCATCGTTTGTGATAACTGTTTGTGGTACACCGTAACCTACGCCTGCAATCATTACAGGGATTAAATTTAATGACATATAGTTCTATCCTTCATAAATTTCTGATATTTTTTTGTTAACATCCGATTCAACGGCTTCTTTGGCTACTCTTACGGCATTTTTAATTGCGTAAGCCATGCTTCTGCCGTGAGAAATTACCGTAATACCTTTAACACCTAAAAGTAAAGCACCGCCAAATTCTTCATAGTTAATTCTTTTAAAAATTCTTTTCATTGCGGATTTTGCAAGTAATCCGATAATCATGGATATAGGGTCACGTTTAAATTCCTGCATAATCATTTTAAACAGCATTGAAGATGCGCCTTCAATACT
Source organism: uncultured Clostridia bacterium (assembly GCA_945946765.1). Taxonomy (GTDB): domain Bacteria; phylum Cyanobacteriota; class Vampirovibrionia; order Gastranaerophilales; family Gastranaerophilaceae; genus Limenecus. Next base: position 30,057 of record CAMEWS010000012.1, on the reverse strand, counting down.
TTTTAATGCAACGTTGCCTACAAATCCGTCACATACTACAACATCGCAATCACCAAGGAAAATTTCTTTACCTTCGACGTTGCCAATAAAGTTTAAACCGTCTTTGTTGTCTTCCAAAAGTTTGTATGCAGCAAGAGCGAGTTCGTTACCTTTGCCTGCTTCTTCCCCGATGTTTAAAACGCCTATTCTTGGTTTTTCATTGCCTAAAACATTTTTAGAAAACGCTGCACCCATAATTGCAAATTGATAAAGCATGTTGGGTGTACAATTGCTGTTTGCACCTGCATCGATTAAAACAACGGGCTTTTTCATTGTTGGCAAAGTTGTTGCAATAGCAGGACGTTCAATTCCGGGTAATCTGCCCAAGCCGAATAAACTTGAGGCCATTGCAGCACCCGTAGAACCCGCTGCAACAACTGCTTGAGAGCTGTTTGTCGCAACTGATTTAACAGCAACTACAATTGAAGAATCTTTTTTCTTTCTTATTGCAGCGCCCGGAGCTTCGCCCATTTCAATAACTTCTGATGCAGGAGTTATTTTTATGTCTAATTTATCAACATCTACTCTTATTTTGCTTTTGGGAGAATTGATGTTGTTTGTTCTAAAACCGTTTTTTCTGACGTCATCAATAACAGCTTGAATCTCGTCTTCTTTACCGACAAGCTCAATAGCTACATTGTATTCTTCTGCAGCCCACAATGCGCCTTTTACTATCTCATGAGGTGCATTATCTCCACCCATTGCATCTATAGCTATCCTCGTCATACTTTTTGTCTTCTCCCTACCAATTTATAATAAATACCAACTATCCTTAATAAGAAATTAAGCGCCGACTGTAACAAATAAGAAAGCCGGCGCTTTAAAATTATTCTTCAGAAGTTTTTTCTTCTTTTGCTTCTTCAGCCGGAGCTTCTTCAGTTTTAACTTCTTCGGTTGCTTCAACTGTTTCAGTTTCTTCTGTTTTAGCTTCTTCTACAGCAGGAGCTTCTTCTTTTTTAGTTTTTTTAGCCGGAGCTTTTTTAGCTTTAGTCGTTTTTTTAGCTGTTTTAGCTTCTTCTTTAACTTCTTCAACAAAGCCTTCTGCTTTTCTGGAAACTACTTTACCTTTATATTGTCCGCAAGCTGTACAAACAGTGTGTGCCAAAACTAATTCGCCACAGTTAGGGCAAGTTGTAGTTTCGGGAACTGTTGCTTTCCAGTTTGATCTTCTGTGTCCTTGTGCTGATGCACCTGTTCTTTTCTTTGGTACTGCCATTTTTATTTTCCTTCTTCTAGTTTATTAATCTTTAAGTTTTTAAATACTTCCAAACGGGGATCTGTAATTTCTTTTTTGAGATATTTTTCCATTTCAGCATCTCCATTACAATTTATATCACAAACACATGGATTTGGGATGTTTAATGTTACAGATTGATAAATTAAATCATCTACATCAACTTCATCAGTGTCTGTTAATTCGGTTACAAAATCACCGTCTTTAAGTTCGAGTTCTTGCCCGGAATGTGCGTCTTCATTGGATATTAAGCGTCCGAGTAAATATGTTTCGTCCACATCCACATTAATTTTTTTTACAAAATCTTTTAAACATCTGTCGCAAACAAGCTTAACATTTGCAACAATTGTTCCTTTTGCATTTATATATTTCCCGTATGCCTTAAAAACCAAATCCGCTTTAACATTACCTTGTGTATTAAGGTCTTTAACCTCATTGTCAAAGCTGATTTTAAGAGATTGGTCTATGGCATTTTTAATATCGTCTATAGAAATCTTCATGGTTTTCTCATTCTATTTTAGAAAAAAAACATTGTCAAACTTGCTTTATTACATGTATTTTAAATTATATTGGTAAATAATTATTTATTTGTTAAAATACAGTTTATTATTACTATGTAGATTACGGATGTTAAAATTATGTCAGACTTTGAATTACCCAAAAGAGTTAAAAATCCAAAAAAATTAGGCCCGATAAAACAGTTTTTTATAATGGCATTTTCTTTCATGCTTGCAGGTTTTATCGGAGTAAATTTGTATTTGACTTCACAGCCGCCGATACAGCATCTTGAAGATTTTAAACCCAATGTTGTTACAAAATTTTATTCAAGCGATGATGAAGTTATAAAAACGTTTACTGCATATAAATTTGAAAAAGTTGATATTGCACAGGTTCCTGATGATTTAAAAAATGCAATTATAGCAACGGAAGACAAAAACTTTTATCACCACCACGGGTATGACCCTGTAGGTGTTGCACGTTCTATGGTTGTAAACCTTGCTACAGGCGGGCTTACGCAGGGTGCAAGTACAATTACGCAACAGCTTGCAAGAGTATTGTTTTTGAGTAACGAAAAAACTTTTGACAGAAAGATAAAAGAATTTATTGTAGCGGCAAGAATCGAAAAAACAATTTCTAAAGATAAAATTTTAGAAATGTATTTGAACAACGTTTATTTGGGTTCAGGCGCTTATGGTGTTGCCGGAGCGGCACAAATTTATTTTAACAAACCGTTAAAGAGCCTTACGCTTGCAGAATGTGCTTTAATTGCAGGCTTGCCTCAGGCACCTTCTGTTTATTCTCCGTACAACAACAAAAAACTGGCGATAGAAAGACGTAATCAGGTTTTGGGCAGAATGCTTAAGACAAGATACATTACTAAAGAACAGTATAAACAGGCTATTCAAGAAGATTTAAAATTGAACCCGAATCCGAGTATTTATTCTCTAAATCGTGCTCCATATTTTGTGGATTATGCAATGAAAGAGCTTGAGGAACTCGGGTTTGACGAAACAGAAATTTCACAAGGCGGATACAAAGTTGTTACAACATTAAATTATGCCGCTCAAAAAGCCGCTGAAGATGCAATAAATGCTCAAGTGGGGAATCGTCAGGCAGCAGTATTCTCATTTTCTCCGATTACAGGTGAAATTTATGTTTATATAGGCGGAAAAGATTATTTTAAAAGCCAATATGACCGTGTAACACAGGCTGTAAGACCTCCGGGATCATCATTTAAGCCATTTGTGTATGCCGCAGCAATAGAAAAAGGCTGGGGTCCAAACGATATATTGGATGATACACCTGTGGATATAGGAGGTTGGAAGCCTCATAACTACAACAACAAATACAGAGGTAAGTTGCCGTTGTATATGGGGTTAACTCTTTCTTCCAATGTTATGGCGGCAAGATTAATTAAAGATGTCGGTGTACGTTCCGTAATAGGTATTGCCCGTTCTATGGGTATTACAACACCTATGGAATACGATATGACTATTGCTCTCGGTTCAAACGGTGTTAAATTGTACGAAATGACAATTGCATACGGAGCATTTGCAAACGGCGGTTTTAAAGTTAAACCTTATGCAATTGAAAGAGTAGAAACCTCACGAGGTAAAATAATTTATCAAGCACCAAAAACAAGAGCAATGAAAGTTCTTAACCTTAACACAGCCGCTGTTGTAACGGCAATGTTAAAAACAGTAGTTGAAAACGGTACGGCTCGTTCGGCAAACATAGGCAAACCTGCGGCAGGTAAAACAGGTACAACCGATGATAGTAAAGATGCTTCTTTCTATGGTTATACTCCCGATGTTGTTACAGGTGTATGGGTTGGTAATGACGACAACTCGAAAATGGGAAGTGTATACGGTAGTACAATTCCTGCTGCAATCTGGAAAGCAGCTATGAAAGTTGCAACGTCAAAATACGGAAACTCTGACTTTGACTACCCTGCAATAGAGTTAAAACGTTCAGTAACAACCGCAAAAACAATAGAAGATGGGGAAGAAGAACAAGGTGAAACTCAACAGCCTGCTGAATCAAAAGATATTACAGGCGATATGATACCTTCAAAAAATCCTCAACAGGCTTCACAAAATCCTGTGTCATTTAACAACACGTTTTTAGAGCCGAAGTCACAGCAACTCCCTGCGGCACAGCCTGCAGCACCTCCGGCTCCGCCTATTCCACCAATGCCGGGTAGATAAAATTATTGAACAAAAAGAGTTATCTATACAGATAACTCTTTTTTATTAAAAGTGCATCAGAAATAAACATATTTATTTCTTTATAAAACATAAAACAAAACCCTTTACTATGTAAAATTTAGTTTGGGAATTTTTATTCTAAAAATTTTTTCAATGTTGACGTTGTTTATAAGTATGTTAATTAATGTTCCTGGTGTTATTGTAGCAAAATCGGATATATCGGGAATTACTCCAACTATGTCTACATCTGAATATTCTTGAATCAATTTAGGAGCAGTTTTTATTGCGACATCATTTGTTCCTTTGGGGTAGCGATTTATTATAACACCCGCAATATCCAGCCCTCTTGATTTTGCTTCATTAATTGTAAGCAACGTATGATTAATCGTGCCCAAATCTGCTCTTGCAACAATTAAGATAGGTATATCAAGCATTTTAGCAATATCAACCATAAATGTATTTTCTGTTGCAGGCACCATTAATCCGCCAGCACCTTCTACAAGAGTAACTTCACATTTGTTTTTTAGAACTTCATAATCTCTTTTAACAGCACCAAGATTCATTTCTGTATTTTCCAACACTGCGGCAACAAATGGCGCAGTCGGTGCTTTTAAAAGATATGTACAAGCTGTTTCAACATATAAATCCAATTTTTTAACATAAGCTAAATCAGGCGAAGCTAGGAATCCGTTTTGAACAATTGCACCGCTTTGAAAAGGTTTGTAGACCCCTGCTTTGTATCCCAAAGATTGCATTACTGCTGCTAAGCCGCCAGTAACAACCGTTTTCCCTATATCTGTGTCTGTCCCAGTAACAAAGATTTGCATTTAGGCTTCCTTTGATGCGTTTTTTTCAAGTTTTTTTATTTGTTTTAACAAGTCATTGATTTCTCGAGGTTTTAAATATTTAAATTGTCCTTTTTTCAACCCTTGTATATTAATTGTCCCATGCGAAATGCGTTTTAATGATACAACAGGAAAGCCCAGCGAATCCAACATTTTTCTGATTTGTCTGTTCATTCCCTGATAAAGAATTATTTGTAAAACAGTGTTTTTATCTTCATAATCCAGAATTGCCGCATCTGCATAAGCGATTTTACCTTTTTCAATTTCAATCCCTTTAGCAAGCTGTAAAAGATGATTCATATTCATTTTACCCTGAGCACAAACTCTGTATACTTTAGGGATTTTAATTGAAGGGTGTGTCATTTTGTTTATGAAATCACCATCATTCGTCAGTATCAACAAGCCTGTCGAGTCTTTATCCAAGCGACCTACCGGTTTTAAGTCTTTAACCTCGTCAGGCAAAATATCGTATATTGTTTTTCTGCCTTTTTCGTCACTCATAGTAGTGATATAGCCTGCGGGTTTGTAATATTTTATATAAACAAAAGTTTTCTTTTTTAATGGTTGACCGTTGACGGTAACTTTGTCTTTAGCCGAAACACTAAATCCGAGTTCTTGTACAACAACACCGTTAACTTTTACAACGCCTTGTTCGATGAGTTCATCAGCCTTGCGGCGTGAACACAGACCTGAAGAAGCAATAAATTTGTTCAATCTGACTTTTTCAATTTTTTTGTTTTTGGGGTTAAACATAATTTCTATTCCTGATGTCATCATGAATAAAAATCTGTAAAATTGCAAGTAAAATAGTCAGATATCAACTAAAAGCAAGTAAATTAAAATTTAATTATTGCCGTTTTTAAGTTTTACAATTAACGCACCTAGCGCTAAACCTGCAACACCCAAACCCAACATCCATTTGTTTTTTGTTTTGTTAGCTTCTTTTAAAACTCTTTCTTGAAGTTTTTTAAAATCTTCTATTGCTTTATCACCTACGGATTTATACATTTTTGTTTTTATACGTTTAGATTTAATTCCTTGTAAATTATCAAAATGATGTGCTATTCTGCTCATTACATAATCGCCTTGTGAGCCTAATTTTACCATTGCTTCATTTACGCATTTGTTCCCCATATGTTTACCTGCATAAACACCTGCAGCTGTTGTTCCTGCTAAAATAACTCCGTTTCCTAAATTACTGCTTAACGTCATTACTAAACCTTCCGTAAAATTTTACTTACACTTATATATATAAAGTCTTTTGTTTTAAGAATATTGATTAATTTGATGAAAAATTATTTAATTTTGAAGATTTTGTTACAATCAACATCAAAAACATGATATGATTATAAAAATAAAAAATATTACAAAAGGTAATTAAAATGAGATTATCAAATCCGCACAATTTATCGGGAACTCTTATCTGTGTTGAAGGAATAGACGGTTCGGGAAAATCAACACAACTTGCGATTTTAAGAGATTGGCTAAAATCGAAAAATCTTGATGTGATTTTTACGGAATGGAATTCTTCCGATTTAATTTCACAAACAACAAAAAAGGCAAAAAAGAAAAATCTTTTAAGTCCCAGAACTTTTAGTCTTTTGCATGCCGTAGATTTTGCTGACAGATTAGAGCAAATAATTATTCCCGCAATGAAAGCGGGGTTTATAGTTTTGGCAGACAGATATGTATATACGGCATTTGCCCGTGATGTTGCCAGAGGGGTTGACAAAGACTGGGTAAGGAACATGTACGGTTTTGCGATAAAACCCGATCTCACTCTTTATTACGACATATCTGCAGAAGCTTCATTAGAAAGGATATGTGCAAACAGGACACCTTCTTTTTATGAAGCAGGCATGGATTTAAAACTAAGCAATAATCCTTACAAAAGTTATGTGATTTTTCAAAACAGAGTAAATGAAGAATATTCAAATATGGTTGATGAGTTCGGGTTGGTTAAAATTGATGCAAACGATTCAATTCATTCAAAACAAGTCAAACTGAGAGAATATGTAACACAACTTTTAAGCGAAAAAGGAATTAATTTATAATGGCGGATAAAGAACACAAAGGACTATTAATAGTAATAGAAGGTACTGACGGCTCGGGAAAATCCACACAAATTGAAAAACTTCGCCGTTGGATAGAAGATAAAAGCTACGGCTGTATGGTGTCTGAATGGAAGACATCTCGTCTTATTGCTAATGTAATTGATGATGCCAAAGACAGAAACCTTTTAAATGCTACAACTTTCAGCCTTTTATATGCGGCTGATTTTGCAGACAGGCTTGAAAATACAATTATTCCTGCATTGGAATCAGGATTCGTTGTTCTTTTGGATAGATATACCTATACAGCATTTGCCCGAGATGTTGTAAGAGGGCTTGATATGGATTGGGTAAAAAAATTATACGATTATGCGCCAAAACCTGATTTAGTATTTTATCTTGATATGCCTATTGATGTTTTATTAAAAAGAGTTATCGGTACAACAGGGTTGGATTACTGGGAATCCGGCAGGGATATCGGATTGAGTACGGATTTTTATGAAAGCTTTAAGATTTATCAAACAAAATGTCTTGAAGAATACAACAAAATGAAGGATGAATACAATTTTGTAAGTATAGACGGAACTTTACCAAGAGAAGATATTCACAATAAAATGATTGAACATGTTGAGAAACTTTTGTTAACGGGGAAATTGGATTAAAAAATCGCATTTTGATACAAATTATTTTTTAGGGCAAAAAAAATTTTTACGGTTTTTAAAATATGTACATGCAAAAGTTAATATTTTGCAATTTTATGTGTAAATAAAAATTGTTTACTGCTATAATTGATATGTCTCCAAGAATAAGGAAGGAATAAAATATGGAATTGTCTATGGAATTTCCCCAACGTGAAAGAACAATCAGCCCGACTCATGATATCAAACTTTTTGCTGGACGAGGTCATAAAGAACTGGCGGAAGAAATTGCAAGCTATTTAGGAACAAGTGTTGGACCGATGATTATCAAGAATTTTGCGGACGGTGAAATTTATGTACAAGTCCAACAAAGTATTCGTGGCGATGATGTATTTTTAATCCAACCTTTATCAAATCCTGTTAACGAAAATCTTATGGAATTGTTGATTATGATTGATGCATTTAAAAGAGCCAGTGCAAAATCAATCACTGCAGTTATTCCTTATTACGGATATGCAAGACAAGACAGAAAAACATCAGGCAGAGAAGCAATTACTGCAAAATTGGTTGCAGATTTACTTACAACGGCTGGTGCTGACAGAATCCTTGCTATGGACCTTCATACAGGTCAAATTCAGGGATTTTTTAATATTCTGGTTGACCACATTTATGCAACTCCTGTTTTAACAGATTATATTAAAAATTTAAATATTCCTGCAGATAAACTTGTTGCCGTAAGCCCTGATACCGGCGGTGTACAAAGAACAAGAGTATTTGCCAAAAATCTTCAATGCCCGCTTGCAATTATTGATAAAAGACGTGACAAACATAATGAAGCTATTGCTGACCATGTAATTGGTGAAGTTAAAGGGAAAATTTGTGTACTTGTCGATGACATGATTGATACCGCAGGTACGATTTGTGAAGCATCAAAACTTCTTGTAAGAGAAGGTGCGGAAAAAGTTTATGTATGTGCTGCTCACGGTGTTTTATCAGGTCCTGCTATCCAAAGACTTGAAGATGCACCTGTTGAAGAAGTTATCATTACAAATTCTATTCCATTGGACAGAGAGGTATCATCTAAGTTTACTCAATTGAGTATTGCTCCGATTTTAGGTGAGGCAATTTCAAGAATCCATGACAATGAATCGGTAAGTTCGTTGTTTGGATTTGAAAAAGAGTATAAATCATACTAAATTGAAAATTTTGCGAAAAACCGCAATTTTTAATCAATTAGAATTTAAAAAATTTAAGAGAGAGAGAATAAAAATCCGAAATCTATAATAAACAGATTTCGGATTTTCTATACAGTTAAAATATGTTTTTGGATTATTTTAATTATCTACCGAGTTGAGATAATGTTTGAAGTATTTGGTTTGTTGTATCAAACACACGGCTGTTTGCTTCAATAAGTCTTTGAGATGTTACCATATCTGCAAATTCGGAAGCCAAATCAACGTTAGAACCTTCTAGGATACCTGATTTGATATTACCAAACGCGGCAGAGTTGATACATCCGTAAAGTGCCATACCGCAGTTAGGACCGGAAGAATAAGTATTACTTCCTGCGGCCGTTAAACCTTGTGGGTTAACAAAGCTAACCATTTGAAGTTGGAAGTTAGCAGGGTCAACAAGGCTATCATTGATAGTAAGGTCTTTACCTATAATGATAGTACCGTCATTCAATGTATATTTGAATATTACACTTTCAGGGTCATCAGGATCTTGCATTACGCTCATTGAATCGTTGTTGCCGTATTTTACTTCAATAATACCATTTTCGTTAATGGCAATAGATGTATAGTTTTGAGCGGCACTACTACCGGGAGTACCTTCACCGATAGTTTGGTGATAGTTAATTACATCAGTTTGTATAGTACCAGTGGCATCCATTTTGCCAAAACTAAGTTGTGTAACTACGTTAGATGTTCCGTTTACAAGCTTAAAGTTTGGTGTTGCTGTAGGGTCTTTTGCTACAACACTAATAGTGCCGTCTTCGTTTACTGTTGCTTTTACGCCTGCGTTAGCATTGTTTATAGCTTCAACAAGTTTGTTTACAGTCATATTTGAATTAACAGTAACTTTTTTGGTAGCTTCTGAACCGTCAGCAGCAATTGTAACAATTGAAAAATCGCCGTTTGTGATGCCGCCGGATTTAATACCGTTAAGGTCACTCAACATTTTGTTTCCCATTTGTGCAGAGGTTGAAGGAGTAGTGACTGTATTGATGTAAGTTGGTATTTTAATAGGAACAGTACTTGATTTTGTGTTAAGTGATTGGTCTGTACCTAGAACTTTGTAACCTGCTGATGTTACAAGGTTGCCGTTTGCATCAACAGAGAAGTTACCGTCTCTTGTGTAGAGAATTTCAACAGTAGGTGATGCAACTGTAAAGAAACTGCTGCCGTTGATGAACAAGTCAGTGTTCAAGCCTGTTGTTAATGTCGTACCTGAAGAAAAGTCTCGTTGTATAGATGCTGTTTGAACACCAATACCTGTTTGTTTAGGGTTGATACCGCCAAGTGTTCCTGTCGGAGCTTGACCGGTAGAAGCTGTACGATAGTAAATGTCAGAGAAATTTACACTTGATGCTTTAAAACCGATAGTGTTCATGTTGGCAATGTTGTCAGCTACAACCGTAACTTTGTTTTGCCCTGCTGCCATACCGCTGATTGCGGTGTAAAATGCCTGTGTCATTAATCCTCCCGTTTTTTATTTATTTTAACTGTATATTTTATCTTGTTTAGTTGTAATTATTTTTGTCTGTTGAAATCTAATACACATGTTTCAATATCGCCGTTTTCGTTTTGGAACATTTGCATTTTTTCTAATATATTGGACGGACTTGCCGTTGCGTTATCAGGTTTGCCTTGTGACAAGTTTATGTTTTTATAAGAACCTTTTTCTATAGTTAATACACCGTTAGAAAGTTCTGCTTTTACTCCGGCATCATTTAACTTTTCCATAAAGTCTTTTACGGTCATATTTTCTGTAATTGCAATTTCTACATTCTTGCGTTTATAATCTGAACCTTGCATTGTTAGAGTAATATAACCTGATGTAATGCCTGTTGCATTGTTTAATTCACTTAGTTTTTTATCTTCAATTACACTGTTTTCAGACGGAGTAGCACCATCTGTGATAGCGGAAACAAGCCCGAGCGGGAACTCTTTACCGTTGACTGTAACCGTAACAGTATCACCTGCAAAGTTTGCACTTGTAACAACTCCTGAAATGAGTCTGTTTGGATTGTTAGGGTCAACTACCTGAACAGATTTTCCGACAAGGCTGTTTGCTTGCTGAATAGTATTGTTAGTTGATATTGTAGAATTCAATTTTTGAAGTTCTTGGATTTGTGTAAATTGAGCTTGTTGTGCCAACATTTCTGAGTTATCCATCGGGTTGAGCGGATCTTGATTTTTTAATTGCTCCATCATTAGCATAAGAAAGGCATCTCCGTCCAAATCTTGTGATGGACCGTTTACTTGTTTATCTTGCGCTTGCTTTACTGCTGTTGCGCTTTGCATGTTTACCAATTCCTGTCGTATTGATGATGCTGTCATTTTCTTTTTTACTCCCTTTTTAGACTATATAGTCAACCTTACCATTATAATTTTTTATGTTTTCTGTTGAATCAATTCCTGATTCCATTGTGATTTCTTCTTTTTCTTCAGATTCTTGTTGTGATTCAGTAGAATATAAAGAGTTTTGCTCTTGTGTTGTTTGTTGTGATTTGTTGGAATGATTTTGTCCGTTTTGTTGGTTGTTAAAAGCTTGTTCAAATTGGTTGCGTTCAAAATCCATTGCGTTGTTAGAAGATTCTTGAGTCGATTCAACTTTTATGCTGTTAACATTTACACCTTGTGCAGCAAGACTGCTTTTTAAGGAATCAAGACTTTTGTCAAAGAGTTCTTTAACTTGTTGGTTTTCAGCTGTCATTTTGGCAACGATACCTTCTTTGGTATTCATAATTTCAACAGAAACTTTACCCAAGCTTTCAGGTTGAAGAACTATGGATACTTTGTTTGATGATTGTTGTTGTAATTGTTCAAATTTTGCATTTATTTGAGACAAAATGTCATTTTGATTTAATTGCACACTCTCTTTTTGAACAGATTGGGTCATAGAAAGTTGAGTATCCAATTTGTTAACAAAGCTTTCTGCCGAATCTACGTGTAAATTCGTTGTATTGTTTTGTACATTTAATTTAGCTGCTGTTTCATTGGCATTGTTTTGATTTAAAGAAGATTCTGTATTGCTTTGGGAATCAGACGTTTTAACGTCTGTAACCGTTGTGTCTTTATCTTTTAAAGCAGTCATTGTTTCAACGGCTTTATCTTTCACTTTTGATGTTAAATCTTTGTTTTCTATACCTGTTGTATCATTGCGGCGGATTTGCGTTGCGACTTCATCAGTAACTTTAATTTCTAAATCCGCTTGTTGTTTTGTATCATTTGGTGTTATAGGTTTGGATTCTATAACATTTTCTTTTTTGTCTATTTCTTGTTCAATATTGGCGGTTAAACGAGAAGTATCAGCTGCCAAGATTTCTTGTGCTGTTTTAATTGTTGTTTCCGTATTTGTGTTTTGGGATTCTAATTTATTATTTTGTGATACGGTTATGTTTATTTTCTTTTCTGTTTCTGTAGTATTTAATAATTCATCAGTTTTTAAATTTTCTGATTGAGCAGTTTGACTAATATTGATTTCTTGTCTATCTGAATTTATTTTTAAAGAATCAGTGTTTTTTATTTCTGTTTGAGATAAATCAATTGTGAGATTATCAGTAGATTTTGTTTCATATTTGATATTTGACAATAATTTTTCATTGACAATTTTGTTTACTGATGCTGATTCGATATTAGTATTAACATTTTCTGTTACTTCTTCAGTAAGTATTGAGTCTGTTGCTGAGTCTGTTGAGATAATACAAACATTGTTTTTAATTTGTTCAAGCAATTCATCAACGGATTTGGATTCATCAAAAACTACGTTTTGCTCAATTTCTTCTGATTCTTGAACTTCATCAACATCAACACAAGAAGAAGTTTCTTCTTCCGACATCCTTTTTTCTTTTGTAATTTGTTTTGTATTTTCTTTTTTAGTTATGTTATTGTTTTCTTTTGTATTTGCTTCAATTTTATCTGCATCGACATCTTTATTTTCAGGTGTTTGAGTTTCAAACCCTTTTGTCTCTTTAGAGTAATTGTTATCTGCTCTAGTGTTAGTTTTTAATTCTGATTTATCGACATAATTTTTCGAAGCATTATCCAAAGCTGAAGAAAATGCGGTTCCGTCAACACTATCCAATGATGATATTTTTGCAGATGCAGCAATATCAACCATCAAATTAGATGGTGAAATATTATTTGATTGTGTGTATTGTGCCGTCATCTTAAAAAACCTCTTCCCCAAAAATTTAATTATGCTCTCATATAGCGTGATGATGATATGTCATCCAGTTCATTTCTTTGATATTGTTCAAATTCCTGATAATATTTTTTCTTCTGATTTTCTTTTAATTTTTCAAGAACTTTCTTTTCTTTTAAAACTTCGTTAACTTCTCTTCTTTTTATTTCCAAAAGTTTTGTAATGTTTTGAACAACAACTTTTTGACTTGAAATGTCGACAAGAAGTTTATTGATAAAGTCTTTATACCTTTGAACCTCTATTAAATCTAAATCATTTCCGCTTTGAAAAACTTTTAACAAGGCTTGGTTTATTTCAACTTGATAATTTTCCAGTGTTTTTTGCTTTTGGATAGCTTCTTGCAAACCTTTTTGAACTTTTGACAACTCAATTAACTTCTGCTCGAGAAGCTTTTCTTTTATATCCAATACAACTTGCAGTCTAAACTGAAATTTTTTCAAAACTAACCTCTTAAATTTTATCCAAGTCTAAAAACATATAATTTTCGACAAATTATATATTAACAGGGTACTACATGAGGTTTGTTTACTCTATCCTCTAAAAAATGTAAATTTTACACATGTCTTCCGATATAAAAAAGAGCCTTTTCTTTAAAGGCTATATTTCATATTGTCAACTGACTCCGACTACTTGTTGAACCTGTGCAAAAAACAAGTTCATTCTTATTAACAAGTTCGGCACAGGCAACAAGTGCATGGGGTCACTTCCGCAAAATGCTAGACTTGGCGTCATTCGCACTCCGTTACACTTCTACAAGCGAAGCCGCCTCAGACATTTTTTATTCTTTATTTTGTCAGAAATTCTTCTTTTCTTATTTTTCTTCCGCAGCATTTGTCTTCGTCACAATATCCTAAGCGTTCACATTTTGGAACAAGATAAGGTTTTAGCCACGGTTCTTCTTTTAAAAGTTCTTCACACATCATTTTTACCATAACTCGGATTTCATATTGAGCACGTGAACATAATCTGATGTTAGCAATGTGTATAAGTTCTCTTAAATTTAATGATGCAACAATAGAGCTTGCAGCTGCGTTTGGCAGAATAAATCTTGCATCTTCTGCAGGGATTTCAGCTTCTGTCATTTCTGTGTAAAATTGAGCGACATTTTCCATAAATTTGTTATATTTTTCAAGTAATTGTGGGTTTTTAGCAACAGTTGGCGGTACTATATAGTCAAATTGTCCTTTTTCTTTTACATATCTTTGAGATTTCTGAGAAAAAGAAACATGTCTGTGTCTTACAAACTGGTGAGTGCAAGCACGAGAAACATTGGAAATAGCAAAAGAAACCTGAATGTGTTCGATAGTGGAATAATGACCCGATGAAATAACACGTTCTATAAGCTTTAACATTTTTTCTTCATCAGCCGCATTATCGTAAATATTTACGGGAGAATCAGCACTGTAACAGGTTCTGCAAGCTGTATAAATTGTCTTGAGCATATTTTCCGGTTTTGATATAAGTTTTACTATCGGTTTATTGTTTTCCATAATTCTCCCCTATTCTTTTCAACTAATATAATAACATTTGAAAAATTATTTGTACAAATTTGTAATAAAAAATCAATACACGCTTGACGATACCGTTTGAAATGTTATGATTTAGTAACGATAATATATTTTATTTAGTTTACGCCACCAACTTAAACTGATTAAAATAGAAAAGGAAAACAAAATGGCAATAAATTTAGCTAAAGAAGAAAAAGCAGAAATCATCAAAAAATTTGGCAAAGATGCTAAAGATTCAGGCTCAGCAGAAGTTCAAATCGCTTTATTAACCCAAAAAATTTCTGAACTTACCGAACACTTGAAAATCAACAAAAAAGATTTCCAAGGCAGACGCGGTCTTTTGATGATGGTAGGTCAAAGAAAAAGACTTCTTGCTTATGTAAAAAAACAAGATCTTCAAAAATACAGAGATTTAATCAAAACTTTAGGTATCAGAGGTTAATCTCGTATTTAACAAATTTAAAAAGGTTCGATATCAGTGTCGAACCTTTTTTATTGTTCTTATATAAATTTATCTTGTATAAACCCTTGGCAAACGCACTCTTAATGCACAGGTAAGTTCGTAATGAATAGTGCCGAGAATGTTTGCCCATTCGTCAATTTTTATACATTCATTGCCGTCTTGTCCCAAAAGTGTAATAACATCGCCTTCTTGAGCATCGCAATCAGTAATATCAAACATCATTTGGTCCATTGTAATGTTACCGATTTGCTTAATTTTTTTGCCGTTAATAATTCCGTAAATTTTATTGGAAAGCAAGCGTGAAACACCATCTGCATAGCCGATAGGTATTGTTGCTATTTTAGTCGGTTTTGTTGTTTCGAAAGTATGTGAATAGCTGACTCCTTCATCTTTTTGCGCCGTATGAATATTGGTAATTCTGCCTTTTAAAGACATGGCCGGTTTTAAGTCGGGTTGTTTTGTTCCTTTAGGGAAATCAGGCTGTAAACCGTAAATACCGATACCGACACGAGCCCCTGTATATTCGAAATTGCCATAACAAACGACTGCTGCCGTATTGCAGCAATGTACAATCAGCCCGCTTGTATCAATGTTATCAACAACGTTACGGAATTTTTTGTATTGTTCAAGTGCATAAGATTCTGTTTCAGCTGTTGCAAAGTGTGTAAAAATACCTTCTAATTCGATAAAATCACAGGCTTGTATCTTTTTTATAAATTCAACTGCTTTGTCAGGACGCACGCCTATGCGGTTCATGCCTGTATCTATTTTTACATGAACTTTTGTCTTTATTTTTAATTTTTCATAAGTTTGACGGCACGCCTCAATGTGTTCATCGGAAAAAACGGAAACCGAAATGTTGTTTTGTGCCGCTCTGTCAAACGACCAAACAGGTACTGCTCCCAAAACAAGTATTGGTGCGTCAATGTCGTTTTCTCGAAGCTGTAAACCTTCATCAATCGAAGACACACCTAAAAAATCCACACCTGAAGCCAATAACACGGGCGCAATCATCACAGCACCGTGTCCGTATGCATCGGCTTTTACAACAGCAAAAAGTTTTGCACCTTTTTTAAGATACTTTTTAAACTCTAATATGTTATGCTCAATGCAATCCAAATTAACTTCAACCCAAGCATCACGATGGGTGTTTAAGAAAGATGTTCTGTTAAATTTCATTTTATACCCGCTATTGTTTTACGTATTAATTTTATATCAAAACAAACAAAATAACACAATTCAGTGTATAATTATTTACGGGTAAGCCCGTTATCAGCTTTCCGACTCAAAACAACATTACTGCAGGATGAAGTTTGAGAAAGGGGGTGATAACAAGTGATTATAACTGAAAGAGCACTATGGCTTATCTTGTTGATAATCATAGCGCTCAAATTAATCACATAAGGGCTTTTGAAGAGAATGTTAGCGCATCCTCGCCCTAAATATATAATAAACTATTTAACGGACTTTTCAAGAGGTGCAAATTATATTATGAAAATAGCTGTTATATCGGATATTCACGGAAATATGCAAGCGCTTAATGCGGTATTGGATAACATAAAAGCTGAAAAATGCGATAAAATTTTCTGTCTTGGCGATCTTGCAATGGCAGGCCCTGAACCTTCCAAAACAATAGAAAAAATACAACAACTGTTAGAATCAACGGACTTTACTTGTATTCAGGGGAATACGGATGAAATGATTGCAAATTGCGATAACCAAATGATTCATCTTTTAAAAGAAAACAATCCGATTATGGCA
This sequence comes from uncultured Clostridia bacterium, assembly GCA_945946765.1. Classification (GTDB taxonomy): domain Bacteria; phylum Cyanobacteriota; class Vampirovibrionia; order Gastranaerophilales; family Gastranaerophilaceae; genus Limenecus. The sequence goes on along the minus strand of CAMEWS010000012.1, from coordinate 13,380 downwards.
AACGCTTTGGAAAATGATGTTACCGTCATCAGCGAAGAACAAAAAGACTTTTTAAGAAAACTTCCCGCACAAAAAGAAATTGAAATTGAAGGAATAAAAATACTTCTTGTTCACGGCAGTCCGAGAAAGAACAACGAAAATATATTCAACGATTTAAAAATTGAAGAAGTTGAAGAAATAATAAAAGGCGTTGATGCAAATGTTATTTTTTGCGGTCACACTCACGTACCTTGCGGATACCAGACAAATACAAAACAAACGGTAGTAAATGTCGGCAGTGTCGGCAGACCGTTCAGCGAAAAACCAAAATCCTGTTATGCAATACTGGAAGTTAAAAACAACGAATTTTCCATAAAACACAACCTTGTAGATTATGATGTTAAAACAGCCTCGTCAATCTTGCAAGAAAGAGGATTTGACGGAGCAGACAAACTTGCGGCAATGCTGATAAGTGCAACAAGCCGATACCCTCAGTAAAAACAAAATAAAGAGTAATTGTTTTTTCTCGACTTGATTTCTTCAAAACACAGTAAAAAGGAAACCTATATGATAGAACGCTACAGTTTAAAAGAAATGAAAGATATTTGGGAATTGGAATCGAAATTTCAATTTTATCTTGATGTCGAAATTGCGGTTTGTGAAGCCTACAATAAACTTGGCAAAATCAGCGATGATGATTTAAAAATAATAAAAGAACGAGCAAAATTCAGTGTTGAACGTATTGACGAAATCGAAAAAGAAGTAGGGCATGACGTAATTGCGTTTTTAACAAACGTAAACGAAAATGTAGGCGAGGCTTCACGTTTTATTCATATGGGAATGACAAGCTCCGATGTAATAGATACGGCTTTTGCGCTGCAAATTAAAAAAGCCTCCGATATTATTGAAAAGGATATCAATTTAGTTATTGAAACCATAAAAAATAAGGCAAAAGAACACAAAAACACTGTGTGTATCGGGCGTTCACACGGTATTCATGCAGAACCGATGACTTTCGGTGTTAAACTTTTAAGTTGGCTTGACCATTTTGAAAGAGCAAAAAAAAGATTTTTAAACGCAAAAGAAGAAATCGCTCAAGGGCAAATTTCCGGCCCTGTCGGTACATACAGTAATATTTCTCCTGAAATAGAAAAAATTGTATGCAAAAATCTTGAACTTACCCCTGCAAAGATTTCCACACAGGTAATTGCACGGGACAATCATGCTTATTACCTGCAATCACTTGCATTGATTGCGTCTGCAATTGAACAATGTGTGATTGAAGTAAGACATTTGCAAAAAACGGAAATTTTGGAAGCGGAAGAAGCTTTTAAAAAAGGGCAAAAAGGAAGTTCCGCAATGCCGCACAAAAAGAACCCTATTTCTTCGGAAAATCTCTCGGGTCTTGCCCGTGTTGTAAAAAGCAATGCTCAGGCGGCTATGGAAAATATTGCTCTTTGGCATGAAAGGGATATTTCTCACAGTTCAGTAGAACGTATAATTTTTCCTGATTCAACAATTCTCATAGATTATATGCTCAATCGTTTTAACAAACTGGTTGAAGGTCTTGTTGTGCACAAGGAAAATATGTTAAAAAACACATCACTGTTTGGAGGAATTGTGTATTCGCAAAGAGTTCTTTTGGAATTAACAAACAAAGGTTTGTCCAGAGAAAACGCATATAGGCTCGTACAAAAAAATGCACTGGAAGCGTTTAACAAACAAGACGGTGATTTTAAGAAAAATCTTTTGTCTGATGATGAAGTTTCTAAAATTTTAACACAAGAAGAAATTGAAAACTGTTTTGATTCAAGTTATTATTTGAGAAACATTGACGAAATTTATGCTAGGTTTGGAATTTAGCGTAATTTTAAACTTTTTAAAAATCTTTGGTATAAATTTATCAAAAAAGAGGAAAACAAATGGGTTGTTTAAAATTTATAATAAAAGTAGCAATAGTTGTTCTGGCTATAATTGGTTTCAAAACCATAGGCGGCTGGGAATGGTGCGTAAAAACTTTTCATATAGGAGAAAAACCTACTCAGGAGTCTATGATTGAAAAAAGTAAAGATGTTGCGGATTTTTCTAAAATTCCAGAAGAATACGAAATTTCAAAATCAGCAAACATACTCGGTTACAGGGCTGTAATTGCAGAACACAATGCAACGGGGCAAAAACTTGCGGTTGTAAACGAAAACAAAGGTATAAACCTCACAAAAGATGATTTTAAAAACGGACAATTAAAAAAAAAGATTGATAATATAAACGAAAAATTACAATACCAATATATACACGTAGAAAATTTTAAAATCATCAGTCAAGGCACAATGAAATCTATGGGGCAAACCGTACCTTACGCACAATTTGAAGCAGAGGTAACCAACTTGCCCATAAAGAAAATAAAAGGAATGATTTCGGTGGCAACGGATAAAGACGGAAAAAACAAGATTATAGTTTCGGCAAATGACGGAGGAAAATATTCTCAAATCATTGCCGAACAGTTTTTTAAAAATGTAAAATTTTCACAAAATGACTCAAAAAAATAACGAAAAATTTATAAAAAAATGTATCACTCTTGCCAAAAAAGGCGAGGGCAAAGTTTCGCCAAATCCTTTAGTCGGAGCTATTGTAACAGATAAAAACGGAGTTGTTGCAGGGTACGGTTGGCATAAAAAATACGGAGAAGCCCACGCAGAAGTAAACGCTGTTAATATGGCAAAAGAAAATAATGTCGATATTAAAGGCGGGACTATTTATGTTAGCCTTGAACCTTGCTCGCATCAAGGAAAAACACCGCCTTGCGCCGATATGATAATTAAAGAAGGGTTTAAAAAAGTTGTAATCGGATGTGTTGATCCGAATCCTGTTGTATCAGGCAACGGAATCAAAAAGCTAAAAAATGCTGGTATTGAGGTTGTTACAGGTGTTCTTGAAAACGAATGTAAAGCATTGAACGAAATTTTCATAAAAAACCAAACCGAACAAAGACCTTTTGTTGCAATAAAAACCGCAACCACACAAGACGGATATATTGCAACTTCAACAGGCTCTTCAAAATGGATTACTTCCGAAAAATCAAGAAATTACGTTCAAAAATTACGAAACAAATATGATGCGATATTAACAGGCTCGGGGACAATAATTGCAGACAATCCCTCTTTGACCTGTCGGATAAAAAACGGGCGTAATCCGATACGTGTAATTATTGACTCAAAAGGTATTACACCTGCTGATGCCAAAGTTTTTAATAATGACGGTACAAAAGTTTATCTTGCTGTATTTGAAAACACAAATACTCAAAAATACCCTGACAATGTTATAATAATTAAATGCCCTAAAAACGATGAAAATAAAATTGACCTTGAAGTTTTAACGCAAAAACTATACGAAAAAGGGATAAGAAGTATTCTTGTCGAGGCAGGCGGGAAACTCAATGGTGCATTTATAAAGGCGGAATTAGTTGACAGGTTGTACCATTTTATTGCACCCAAATTACTTGCAGATTCTACCGGAAAAAAGTTTGCGGAAGGTTATAATGTGACAGACATTAATCAAGCATTAAAATATGAAATTACAAATATTTGCAATCTCAAGCCCGATATTTTAATAGAAGCAAGGCTGTCGACTTGATAAAACTGACAAATAAAGAAATAAAAAAGAAAAGCCACCGAAAAAATCAGGTGGCTTTTGCATTATTTTAAAATCAATCTTAAATTGTTTTTAAATCTTTTTCTATATCTGCAAGGACTTTATCAAGGTTTGCGGCATTAGAACCGGCACCTTGTGCAAAGTTTGGTCTGCCACCGCCTTTACCTTCCGTTGCGGCTGCAATTTCACCAACGATTTTACCTGCATTTACACCTTTTTGTACAAAGTTGTCGGAAACTTTTACCATTATAAAGACACCGCCGTCTTTTTTGAGCGAGCCAATTACAATGATGCTGTTGCCAAGTTTATCGGATAATTTTTCCACAAACTCTTTAACCATAGCAGGTTCAAAGTCTTCGATTTTAGAGATAAACAATTTGCCGTCTTTAATTTCTTGAGTTTTGCTCAAGAATGTAGAAAATTTGGCATTGGCTATTTCTTTTTGAAGTTCAACCGTGCGTTTTGTTAAAGTTTTGTTGGTTTCAATCAATTTGTCAACACGTTCGCCGATTTCCGAAACCTGTGATTTAAACAGATGTGCCAACTTTTCTGCCTCTTTTGCCCTGTTGTTTAAGAAATTAAACGCTGCATCGGCAACAACAACTTCAATACGTCTTGAACCTGCAGAAATGGCTGATTCTTGAACAACCTTTGCAAGTCGGATTTCTGACGTATTGTTTACGTGCGTACCACCGCAAAGTTCTCGTGATATAAACTCGCCTTTGGCATTTTTAACACCGACAACTCTTACGGTATCACCGTACTTTTCACCGAACAGTGCCATCGCACCGCATTTTTTTGCTTCTTCGGCATCCATAATATCTGTATGTTGTTCTAAACCTTGTGAAATCCACTCATTCATTATTTCTTCAACTTGAGCAATTTCTGATGCTGTCATTGCTCTGTCAAAAGAAAAGTCAAAACGTGTTTTATCGGGTTCAACTTGAGAACCTGCTTGTTTTACACTATCACCAAGAACTTTTTGCAATGCAGCTTGCAAAAGGTGAGCAGTTGTGTGATGAGCGGTAATTTGTTTTCTTCTGTATACGTCAATCGCCGCACAAACAGTATCTTCAGATTTAACTGTTCCTTCTGTGATTTCTGCTCTGTGTGCATACAGATTGTCAACTTTAAACGTGTTTAAAACTTTTGCTTTAAAGTTTTTGCCTTCGATAACACCGCTATCACCTACCTGACCGCCGCATTCGGCATAGAAAGGTGTTGTGTCTAAAACAATATCAACAATTTCGCCTTCATCGGCAAAGTCGACTTTTTGTGCTTCTTTAACAAGGGCAACTACTTTTGCTTCACCGCAAGTTTTTTCGTAACCCGTAAATACGGTTTCGCCTTTTTCTTTTTCAATGTCGATATAAATAAGGTCGTCCGTTAAAATAATTTTTTGAGCAGCGGCTTTTGCACGTTCTTTTTGTTCCTTCATGCAGATTTTAAAGCCTTCTTCATCAACGGAAATGCCTTTTTCTTGTGCAATTTCCACTGTCAATTCAAGAGGGAATCCGTATGTATCATAGAGTTTGAATGCATCTTCCCCGCTGATAATCTTAACGGCTGCAGCGGTTTCGCCTGTGCTGCCCGCCGAAGCTGCACCCAACAAGTCATCAAGAAGTTTTTGCCCTCTATCCAAAGTTTGTTTAAATTTTTCTTCTTCTTTTTTGATAACGTCTTTAATTTTTTGACGATTTTCATCAAGTTCGGGATATGCCTCTTTGTAGTTGTCAACAACAGTATCAACAATGTTATAAAGGAATGGAAGTTCCAAGCCCAACATTTTTCCGTGACGCAATGCACGGCGCATAATCATACGAAGAACATAATTTCTTCCTTCGTTTCCGGGCACAATACCATCGGAAATCATAAACGAAACGCAACGAGCGTGGTCGGTTATGATTCTTAATGAAATATCGGTTTTGTTGTCTTTTTTGTATTCTTTGCCTGTCATTTCACAGACTTTATTTAAAATCGGTGTCAAAAGGTCTGTTTCAAATGTTGAAGTCTTGCCTTGAACAACCATTGCTATTCTTTCAAGCCCCATGCCTGTATCAACGTTTTTCTTTTCTAAAGGAAGATAGTTGCCTTCTTTGTCTTTAAAGAGTTCCGTAAATACCAGGTTCCAAATTTCAACCCATCTGTCACATTCGCAAGTTGCAACAGAGCAATCGTCACAACATTTTAATTCTTCACCAAGATCGTAGTGAATTTCCGAACAAGGTCCGCAAGAACCGACATCGGAAACCGGTCCCCAGAAATTGTCTTTTTTACCTTTTCTGAAGATTTTTTCTTCGGGGATTCCAACTTTGTTGTGCCAAATATCAAAAGCTTCATCGTCATCAGTATAGATTGTGATGTAAAGTCTGTTTGGGTCTAAATGAAGGTAGTTTGTAACAAAATCCCACGCCCAAGGAATAACTTCTTCTTTGTAATAGTCACCGAAAGAAAAGTTTCCGAGCATTTCAAAGAAGGTATGGTGACGGGGAGTTCTGCCAACGTTTTCTATGTCTGAATCTTTTCCGCCGGCACGTGCACATTTTTGACAGGTAGTGATACGTTTTGGCTCATAAGGACATTCTTCATATCCCAAAAAGTACGGTACAAACTGCAACATACCTGCAGTTGTCAAAAGTACGGTCGGATTATCAGGTACAAGTGACGAACTTTTAACGATAGTAGATTGGTGTTTTTCCGCAAAAAACTTTAAAAAAGCTTCTCTTATTTGTGCGCCCGTAAGAGGCTTATGTTGTAATTCTGACATAATTCATTCCTTTTATAATAACTTATAGTTAGATTTTATAACAAAAAAAGTGATTCTAAAACATAATAATAAACAAGTTATTCCTGTGCGAGGTAATGCAACGCTTCTTTTAAAATTTCTTCGGAGGTTTCTTTTGCCGCTGTTGAACAAGCCACTTTTATGGCTTTTTGCGCTTCTTGTACGGAATAGCCCAAAGAAACAAGTACGGCTTGTGTTTCACTCAATACATCATCAGCAAGAGTTTTTGATTTGTTCGTGATTTCGGAAATATCAATCGGGGAATCTTTTTGTCTGTTGATTAACTTGTCTTTTAATTCAAGTATAATTTTTTGAGCAAGTTTTGGCCCGACTCCTTTTGCTTTTGACAATTCTTTGTAATCACCTGTGATTACAGCCGAAATCAAGTCGCAGCCTGAAAATTCATCAAGCAAAATAAGTGCAACCTTCATCCCTACACCGGATACGGTTAAAAGTATGTTAAAAATATCTCTGTCTTCTTTGTTCAAAAATCCGCAAAGCATCATTGCGTCTTCTCTGTGGATAAGGCTTGTATACACTTTTATTTCGGAATTTTCTTCTCCTGCGAGAGAGATATTTCTGTTTGTGGTGTTGATTAAATAGCCCATATTATTGTTTTCAACAATAAATTGAGCCCCTTTTACGCTTTGTGCCTGTTTTGCAACGAGTTTGCCTTTTATGTAATCTATCATATAATTTCTTTTCCAATTTCTTTTATTGTAACAATATCTTCTTCGGGGTTTCTTCCCAGTGTTGTAAGGTAGTTGCCCACCATTAAACCTTCAACGCAAGTTTTTAGTGCTTTCTTTTGGTTTTCTAAACTCAATCTCATTCTGCCTCCGCAAAAACGTAAAACAGAATTTGGATTTGCTATTTTAAATACGGCAAGAGTTCTTAGAACATTTTCTTCATCAATTTTATCAATGTATGATTCAAACGGAGTGTTTGGGATTGGCATAAGAATGTTTATCGGTATTGAGTCAGGCTCTATTTCCGCCAAAGTCACAGCCATTTCTATGCGTTGTTCTATGGTTTCGCCCATACCCAAAATTACACCGCAACACAGCTCCATACCATATTTTTTTACAAGTTTACAGGTGTTTATTCTTTCTTCTATCGTGTGAGTTGTGCAAATTGACGGATAGTAAGAAGGTGCAGTGTTAATATTGTGGTGAAAACGTTTTAAACCTGCTTCAGCCAATCTTTTTGCCTGTTCTTCATTCAATATACCGATTGAGGCACAACTGCTAAGCCCGTCAACTTTGTTGATTTCTCCAATCATTTCCAACATTTTGTCAAAGTCGCTTTCGTCGGGGGTTTTGCCCGAGGTTACTATCGCAAAACGAGAAACCTTGTTTTTTAATGCATCTATAGCACACTCACGCACTTTTTGTGTTTCAACAAGGGGAAACGATTCAATTTCAGTATTATAATGAGAACTTTGCGCACAGTATTTACAATTTTGGGAACATTTGCCGTTGCGGGCATTTATTAGCGAACAAAACTCAACCGTATTTTTTATATATTTTGAAGATATTTCTAAAAGTTTGTCGAGTTCTAAATTATATAAATTAAGAAGTTCTGCTGTATTTGTAATTCCTTTCAACTTGCCAACACTCCTCATTTAATTTTAATTCCGTACAACACAAATATATAACAAACAGCGGACTTTTAAAATAAAGTCCGCTGTTATGTTTTAGAAGATTAGCTTGTTCTTATGTTTATTTAATATAAATTAAGGAGCAGTTGGAGTTACAGGTTTGTGGAAAAGTTTATGAAAAATATTTTTAACCCATTCGATTGCTTTTTGACCGTATTGTTTAGCAAATTCCCAGCCTTTAACTGCATAGTTTTTGGCACCTTGCCAAATATTTTTGAACTTGTCGGTAATAGTACTTGCACTAATGCTACTCATTGGACTTGTAAATTTTGCTGTAATTTTACCTAGTGCATCTTTTACTGTTGTTTTTGCCGTATTATAAAATTCACCTGCTTTTACTTTTGCTTTGTTTGCAATGTTTCTAGCACCAATGCCAACTTTTTTAGCCATTGATGAAAAATCAGGCATTTTTATTTTTCCTTTAATGTTACTTACTAAATCTTTTGCTACAGTTTTTGCAGATGCAAAGATTTCACCTGCTTTTACTTTTGCTTTGTTTGCAATGTTTCTAGCACCAATGCCAACTTTTTTAGCCATTGATGAAAAATCAAATAATTTAATTTTACCTAAAAGATTTTTTGCAGCTTGTCCTATTGGTTTTCTAAATACTATAGCTGCGGCAATGGCAGCCAAGCCAACACCGGCTGCTACATATTTTTTTGTATTACTCTTTTTGGGAGCTTCCATATTTTCATTGCGTTGAGCAAAATTTACGTTTGAATAACTTTTGGATGGCACATAACCAACATTGCTATTAAAATTTACTGTCATTACACTAATCTCCTTTTAACTTACTTACTTATATAAACATTGTCGCCTTCAAAATATTGCCAAATTTGTTTTAAACGCTTTACAATTGTTTACAAATTTCTGTGCCTTTTGTTGTTAAATAAAAAAGCCGCTTTTTAAGCGACTTTTAAATACTCGGATTATTTTTTATTTCAATCGGAACCGTTGCATATCTTGAATAACGATATAACGGATTTTCTCTTTTGGTCTCTTTTTCTTCTTTTGTTGCAGAGGTTTGTTTATTTGAATCTTGACCAATTAAAATTTTCATAAATTCCATACTATACATAGAATAACCCTTCACTTTTCTAACATGTATATAAACACAGTTAATTTAATTTTGTTTCATAATTTCATTAAAATTTTACATTTTTTGATAAATTTGTTACAAAATCACGATTTAGATGAAAATCGTGATAATTCAATAAAAAAGCTCAAAACGAATGTTCTGAGCTTTTTTGTTGGTTTTATCAATTAATTATTTAACTACAATATTTACCAACCTGCCGGGGACAACAATTGTTTTTACAACTGTTTTACCATTGATGGCAGATTGTATTTTAACGCTTGCCATTGCAGCTTTTTCCAATTCTTCTTTAGAAGATTCGGAGTCAACTTCAATTTTGTCTTTAACTTTACCGTTTACCTGTACAACAAGCGTAATTGCCGAGGTTTTGGCAAGCTTGTCATCATATTTAGGCCAATCCGTTTCATGGATAGAATTTTTACCACCAATAGCGTGGTAAATTTCTTCAGTCAGGTGAACAGTAGTAGGCGCAAGCAATTTTAACAATGAAATAAGAGCAAAGCTCAATACATTTTTATCTTCATCGTTAAAGCTTGTTTTTTTACTTGCATAATCATAGATTGCGTTAACAAATTCACGGTATTTTGAAATAACGGTATTGAATTGAAACTCATTAGAAATATCTTGCGTAATTCCCTTGATATAGATATGAGTTGTTCTTACAAGGTCGTTATTTTCTTTTGACAGAGTTGAAACATCATCAGGCAGTTTGTAATCCAAAACAATATTTTCCTGTTGAGAAGCATACAATCTCCATACACGATTTAAGAATTTGTAGCAGCCTTCAACACCTGCATCTGACCAGTCAAAATCTCTTGCCGGCGGTGAGTCGGAAAGAATGAAAAGTCTTGCGGTATCCGCACCGTAATTTTCAAAGATTTCGTCAGGGTCAACCGTATTGCCTTTTGACTTAGACATTTTTGAGCCGTCTTTTAACACCATACCTTGCGTTAAAAGGTTTTTAAACGGTTCGTCAAAATCAACGAGTCCCAAATCTTTTAACGCTTTTGTAAAGAATCTGGAATACAAAAGGTGTAAAATAGCGTGTTCAATACCGCCAACATACTGATCAACGGGCATCCATTTGTTAACAATATTTTTATCAAACGGTGCATCGGTATTTTTTGCATCCGTATAACGCATATAATACCAGCTTGAACAAATGAATGTGTCCATTGTGTCTGTTTCTCGGGTAGCTTTGCCGCCGCAAACGGGACAAGTTGTTTCGAGGAAGGTTTTTGATGTTAGTATAGGGGATTTTCCGGTTACTGAGAAATCAACATCTTCAGGAAGTTTTAAAGGCAATTGGTCTTCCGGTACAGGTTGCATTCCGCAGTGTTCACAATATACAATCGGAATCGGTGCGCCCCAGTATCTTTGACGAGAAATCAACCAGTCACGTAATCTGTACTGTGTTTTAAATTCACCAAAACCACCGTCAACAGCTTTTTGTGTAATTGCTTTTTTTGCTTTGTCGTTTTGCATTCCGTTAAATTCTTCCGAATTTACGAGGACTCCGGGGTCGGTATAAGCTTCGTTTTCGCATTTTGAAGGGTTTTCAGGATTTTCAATTACAACCTTCATAGGTAGATTGTATTTTTTTGCAAAATCAAAATCCCTTTCATCGTGTGTAGGTACTGCCATTACAGCCCCTGTTCCGTATTCAACAAGAGCATAATCCGCTGTCCAAAGCGGGAATTCTTCGCCGTTAAACGGATTTATGGCATGAGTACCCAAAGGCACACCTGTTTTTACACGCTCTGTGGAAAGTCTTTCTATTTCCGTCATCTTGCGGGCATTTGCACGATATTCTTCAACAGCCTGCTTTTGTTCGGGTGTTGTAAGTTTTTCAATGTCTTTGTATTCAGGTGCAACAACAAGATAAGTAATACCGTAAACCGTATCAGGTCTTGTAGTGTATACAGGAATTTCCAAGCCGTCAATTTCTTTGACTTTAAATTTAAGTATTGCGCCTTGAGATTTACCTATCCAGTTGCGTTGCATTGTTTTTACGCTGTCGGGCCAACCTTCAAGTTTATCAATATCCTGCAATAATACTTCCGCATAATCCGTAATTTTTAAGAACCATTGTGACAAGTATTTTTTTTCAACAACGCTGTCACATCTCCAGCATTTTCCGTCAATAACCTGTTCGTTTGCCAATACCGTAGCACATTTATCACACCAGTTAACGGCAGCTTCTTTTTTATACGCAAGTCCTTTTTTATAAAGTTGTAAAAATAACCATTGTGTCCATTTGTAATAGTCGGGTTTGCAGGTTGCAACTTCTCTGTCCCAATCGTACATAAGACCGAGTTTTTTCAACTGCATTTTCATATAAGAAATATTTTCATCAGTCCATTTTTCGGGGCTTTCACCATGTTGGATTGCGGCATTTTCCGCAGGAAGCCCAAAGCTGTCCCATCCCATCGGATGAAGTACGTTAAAACCGTGCATTTTCTTAAAACGTGCAATTACATCCGTAATTGTATAATTGCGGACATGCCCCATATGCAGTTTGCCTGAAGGGTAAGGAAGCATTGAAAGAGCATAATATTTGGGTTTGTCGGAATCCTCATAAGTTTTTCCGAATTTGTTTTCTTCCCATTCTTTTTGCCAATGTTTTTCAATTTCCTGAGGAAAATATTGTTCTTTAATCACTTTTTCTCCACCTATAATTCTTGATAATTACTTGTTTTATTATAGTTAAAAAACACATCTTTGCCAAATTGTAAAAGGTTAAGTTATATTAGTGTAAATGCCACGACCTAACAATGCACAACAAAAAAGAACTCCCTTATATTACAAAGAGAGTTCTTTTTATATAATTTACTTATTAGTCGTAAACGTAGTTGATTAAAGCAGCTTCTCTTGCTTTTTTAACGGCTTTTGCCAACATTCTTTGGTGTTTTGCGCAAGTACCGGTGATTCTTCTTGGAAGAATTTTACCTGCTTCCGTTAAATATCTTCTGATTTTTTGAGCATCTTTGTAATCAATTACTTCTACTTTATCTGCACAGAAGTTGCAGCTTTTTCTTTTGTTTTTGTCGATTTGTGGTCTTGCCATTGTTTTTTCCTTTTCTGTTTTATTATAACTAATAGCTGTAAGCTCGAACTAACTTAATTTCTTGGATTATTGGCGTTCACAAGGTTTAGCATTCCGTTTTAAATTTTTATTCTAAAAATTTTTTACTTCATTAACCTTGTTCACATGGCTGTTTGCTCGTCTTTCAGGCTCGGCACCACAGCCGCAAAAAATCCGCTAAAACGGTATTTCATCTTCACCGATTAAGTCGTCCGAGAAATCGGTCTGCCCGAATTGTACTAATGTGTCGGGCGAATTTTTAGCGGAAGGTGCTGCACTTGCCGAACTTCCCGCCAATTTTTCCATTGCAAAAGCGTCAATTTCAACAATCCTTTTTTCGGAGCCGTCTTCATTTTTAACGGTATTGTTTTGAAGTCTGCCTTCCACAACAATTCTGTCTCCTTTTTGAATTGTTTCTTCAACAGTTTGAGCAAGGTTGCCTTTTGCAATAACTCTTACGAGTGTTTCTTCCGTTTCGGAGATGTTCAAAGCAAATGCCGATATAGGGATATTGTTAGATGTAAAGCGTTTTTCCGGCGCTCTGTAAACTGTTCCTGATATAACTGCTTTTGCTAAGCTCATTTTATTCTCCTGATTTTAAATGTTTTGTTGTACTTTATGAATTCCGAATAACTAAGCGTTTACTTTGGATTCTTCCATAAACATTGTTCTTAAGATGTTTTCGTTTAAGCTCAATTGTCTTCTGAATTCAGTAACTTTAGACGGATCCAATTCAAGTTTTTGTACTACATAATGACCGTCTCTGAAATTTTGGATATCGTGAGCCAATTTTTTTCTGCCCATTTTGTCAACTGAAGAAACGCTTCCACCCAAAGATTTAACGCTTTCTTCGATTTTAGCTATAACTTTATCGGCTTCTTCCGCATCCATATTAGGTTTAATAATTGAAAGTAATTCGTATTTTTTCACTTTTTTGCTCCTTTATGGTGTTATACGTGTAAAAGAAACGTATCATAAACACAAAACTAATACAAATTATTCAATCAAAAACTTCAAGTTAGTTAACATTTTAATATCTCGACAGACTCCGACTATTTAATCACAGTAAAGATTGTTTGAGGCGGCTTCGCTTGTAGAAGTGTAACGGAGTGCGAATGACGCCAAGT
>CAMEWS010000011.1 GCA_945946765.1 uncultured Clostridia bacterium | reverse complement strand
GCCAGACTTGGCGTCATTCGCACTCCGTTACACTTCTACAAGCGAAGCCGCCTCAAACAACATTATTTATGATAAAAATTATGATTTTGTAAATGTAAATAATTTAATAAACATTTGGAAAGTTAGTGCTAAAAGGGAATTTTCCCTTAATTGTCATCACTTTGTCATCAATAAATTCATTAAAATCATCAACAAGATATTTCATATATTCTTTAGGATTAGTCGTATCAAGTTTTTCTTTAATCAAATTTTCTATGCGTTCTTGAGTTTCTGTAAGAATTTTTCTGTCCGGAAACAGATTAAAAGCATCATCCATAAAGCCTCTGTGATAAAAATTAGTATCAAGCGTATCGAGGTTTAATTTAGATACAGGTACTTGTAATATGCGATTTGCATATGCTTTACATAGTTTACCGAAAACTTTTGCGGCGTATTCTGTTCCATCAACATCCAGTGCAGAATAAATGTATGCAATCGGATTATACTCTATATCGTTAAAAGTCGGGCTGAAATCAAAAGCGGTAATTTCTTGATTAAGTACGTCAACATGGAGATTTTCGCCTTTTCTGTCAAAAGTAATGCCTTTACTTTTTGCATCTTCAATTTGTTCAATAACTTTGCGGAAAGGTTTTTCGCTGAAATTATTTGCAACAAGACCTTTTGATGCATTTTTTACGATAATTCCATCAGGAGTGTCTTTTCCTTGTATAACTTTTAATGGAATCCCATTTATGTACTTCATAAGTTGAGTACCTTCATCCAGCTTTGCAACAACGTGGTTTGCTTTATCATATTTATTTAAATATATATCAAATTTAAACTTTTTAGGCGGACCCGAACGCTTTTTATCTCGTCTTAAGCAATAAGCAGGATAGTTCTCTATTTTGTATGCAATAGCTTCTTGACCTTCTCCGAGTTTAATTCCGTCTTTGAGAGCTTTTTTGCATTCTGCTACTATCTTTTCAGGCGGCAGCGACATCAGGTCTTGCGGTATTTTGGCACTAAATGATATTGTATCTTTCTTTAAAGGTGCAAGATTGACATATTTAGATGTTCTAAAGTTGCTTGTCTTAGTGATACTTGGATTTGCTAAATATTTAGATGTTGTTAATGAAATTTCCATTTAAAATTAAATCTGTTGTTTGTAACGTTTATTAAGACAAGACTTGTAAAATTTTATAATTGCTTATTTGTTAAAGAAAATTTACAATTTAAAGTACAAATTTTCAACTTTCCGTCACCCTGAACTCGTTTGACTACTTTTTCCAAAATCTTTGATTTTGTGAAAAATGTCTGGTTTTCCACAGGGTCTGCACAATCTACAGATACCGCACTGCGGCTGCGCCTTGTAAGGACAGGGTCACACAAAATTTTTGAGATTCATCTGCCGTTATACTCCCTCTGAATGACAAAAATTTTGGTTTCCACACCAATAACTTCAAAAATAGATTTATCTTAAGTCCAAGAAAAGTATAGATTGACCGTTTTGGAATCAAGCTACTCAATCGATTTCCAACCATCTCAAATCTACTGTTGTTGGGCAAGTATGCCCAACCTACAAAATTTAACTTTTAAATCCCAGCGACCTTGGTCTCGAGTTCGAAATGTTAAAATAAGTATAAAAAAAAGAACCATAATGGTTCTTTTTAATGGAGCGAGAGACGAGGCTCACTGTGTCTGTTTGCGTAGCAGGAAAAGGTGACTAAATGTCACGTTTTCCGTGAAAAAATACAAGGAATGTTTACAGAAAAAATAAAGCAAATAGAGGGAGCGACCTTGGTCGCGAGTTCGAAATGTTAAAAATAAGTATAAAAAAAGAACCATAATGGTTCTTTTTAATGGAGCGAGAGACGAGGCTCACTGTGTCTGTTTGCGTAGCAGGAAAAGGTGACTAAATGTCACGTTTTCCGTGAAAAAATACAAGGAATGTTTACAGAAAAAATAAAGCAAATAGAGGGAGCGACCTTGGTCGCGAGTTCGAAATGTTAAAAATAAGTATAAAAAAAGAACCATAATGGTTCTTTTAATGGAGCGAGAGACGAGGCTCGAACTCGCGACCCCTTCCTTGGCAACGGCTTTAGAACACTTTTTTTATTTCGATTGATTTCTATTTTTCTTTATTTTTCGGTACTTTTATGCTTCATGTAAATTAATCAAAATCAATAAAATTTGACGGGGGTCGTCAAAATATAGTCGAAGGTATGCATGAATAATTTTTTAGATATCGATACACTCTCTTTAGAAATAAAAGAATACAACAGAAAAATAGAGACTCTTTGTGATGACAATTACAATGATTTTTTACAAGAACCATATACTAGAATGCCTGTGTTTGAAGAATTTTTTGAAGATTTTTATAAATTTCTGATTTCAAATGATTTATTTAAAAAAATAATATTAGATAGAAGTAGCAAGTGCCAACTTTTTTTTAAATCAAATGAGTTTACAGAACACTGGAAAAATATAAATCAATATTATAAATGTATTCTTAAATATGATGGTTATGATTATGTATATACAAATGAAAACATATTTAGATTAGATGGTCCGTTGACAAGCATTCTTTATAAAAATATTAAAACTATTAAAACTGGCGATAAGCTTTTGCCTCTTATGAAGTTAGAAAATGATAAAAATATCAAAGCTATTTATAAAGAACTTACAAACAGTCGCAACGAAACTTTATACGAAGAATCTATTAAAGGATTAGTTTTTGGTCATAAAGTTTTTAATAGCTTTCTTGTCATTAGTGCTGTTCTGGATTCATTGTATAAAAATCTTGACGAGTCACTGTATGAAAACTGCAAAAAATCAATTTCATATTTGAGTGAACAAATAGGTGATTATGCTTGTTTTTACGTCTTAAAAGACTATATTTTATCAAATACTGAAATTAAAGGACTAAATGTGTATTTTATCGCTATTGCTGTCAAAGAAATTTGTGATAATTTATCTTTGGTTTTAAAAAATGAAAGTCAAAATTATAAAAATCAAGAAATTTTATTAGAGGAATTTTGTCGCAGTTCATCTCTTACCAAACGAGAAAAAGAAACATTACAATTGTCTTTACAAGACCTTTCAAATGAAGAAATTGCACAAAAAATGGCGATTACTGTTAAATCTGTAGAAAATTATAAAAACAGACTTGCACCTAAAATTAAGGCTGTTTTGAATATTGAAGAACAAGTAAGATTCAAAGATGTTGTAAAAGCTTTAAAAACGCGTATTGTAATTAATTAAAAATTTTTGGGGTGCAAATTGAGGTGTCAACTCTCTTCTTGTGAATTTCCTTTGCTGCTTTAATAAGGAAAATTAGACAAGGAGGTTAAATGACAAATTCAGATTTTTTAAGTGTCGCAGAGGCGGCAGAATATCTAAAAATAAAGACGAATACTCTTTATACCTGGATAAGCAAAAAGGTTTTACCAACGCAAATTTACAGAAAATTAGGCAGGAGAACCATTTTTTTAAAGACAGAACTTGATAAATGGGTTGTTAAGGGCTGTAGATTTGTGTAAACAACAAAAAAACGATATAAAAAACACTATTGATATTAGGGTATAAAGTAAGCGCCTGCTTTATATCTATTCTAATCAATCATTCAAAAAACAATCAAAGAATAAGGTAAGATAAGGAGAAAAATAATGATTACTCTGGATAGAGTTCGTTTACTGGTGCCTGAAAATAAGGTTACAGAGGTAAATCAAGAAACATTTTACACTGTTAACGAAAAGATTTCTGTAAAAAAAGAAATTTTAAAAAATATAGTTGGCTTGCGTGAAATCACATATATGAACAATTCATTCCTTTTAGATATCAGCGGAAAAATCACAGCTGACAAGGGAATTTTAGGTTTAATACATAAAAATAATATCGAACAGGTCTTTGAAAAAGTAGAAAACACGGGAATTTTAAGATTTAACGGCTTACCCGTTGATGACGCACAGGTGCTTTACCTTGATGTGACAAAGGATGTTGAGGTTGAAAATCCTCTTGAAACCCTTACAGCAATTGAGCTTTTAGCCACTCAAAGAAAACACAAAAATAAAATTTTACAATTCCAAAACTCAGGATTAATCATAAAACCTCATGCGAAAAGCATATCTGACAGCTTGGCGATATACCTGAAATACAAAGAGATAATCCAAAACAAGTCACCGAAAAACCTGATATATATTGAAAAAATAGGTATTGAAACGATTGAAAAGATTAAAAAGACTGTTCGTTTGGAGCGTCATTTAGGAACTTTTAAAGATATAAGAAAGGCTTTCAAAACTAACAGTAAAAAAATTAGATTGAAAGAAATTCTTCACTCAAAAAAAAATCCTGTTAAAGACAAATTTTGTGAAATAACCTCAAGCAATGAGTATGACTGGTTTACAGTTGGGAAAGAGGTATTCTGATGAAAATCCAAAAATTTTTGAAAAAAGTTGGAATGAGGGCTATTTTGACCAATTTTGACGATGATGTTAAGGTCATCAGAAAAATGTTAAAAATCGAGTGTGAATTTTCCTCGCCCAGTACCCTTAATACCGTAATAGCCACATTTAAAGGGGAACTGAAAGAAAAAATATCAGAAAATAAGAATTTTTTCAGGTACCAAAAAATTGTACAGGATTTAATTAAAAAGATTGGAGAATAAAAATGAACATGCCAAAAACACCTATTATCATTGAAAAAATCACAAATTTTCTGTTGACATTACAGCCAAGTCTGTACCCAAAAGCAGCATTGTTATTAACGATTGTCAAGTTTATGCAGGCTCTAAGCTATAAACGTTTAAGGTTTAACACATGCTTTGGAACAAGGATAACGAATATTTTCGCCCTTGTCTTTCTCCCAAGCGGTGGGGGAAAAGACCTCGCTTGTAAAAACCTAGAAAATTTTATTCTTAACTCAATTTTTGAAGAGTTCAGGGAAAAATCAAAAGTTGAATATAAAAAAGATTATGACAAGTTACAGCATATGTACTGCGGAAAAAAAATACCAAAATCAGAGCTTAACAAAATATTTCCTATCGCATTGGAGTCACAAAACGGAACACCAGAAGGACTAAAAAAAATAGCTGATTTTCTGAATATCAAAGACTTTGGCGGAATATTTCTGTTTGTTTCTGAATTAGCATATATTTTTTCAGGCAGTAAGGGGGTTGAGCTGTTGTATTATCTTTTAGGATGTTATGACGGAAAAATAGCAGGGAAGTCTATTAAAGCTGACAATCAAGGTGAGGCTGTTAAAAACATCTCTATCAGTTTTTTAGGCTTTTCTGACCCTGAACGTTTTTTCAACAATACAAACGTAAACTTTAACGCTCTATTAGCGACAGGACTTGCAAGAAGGACATTTTTGATTTTTCAACCAACACTACCTAAAAATCAGTTTCTCAAAGCAGAAAGAAATTTGATAAAACACGCAAAAGACAAAGCAGAAAGGTTTTCAAAGGAGGTTAAAGACATTATTGATTGTCTTGAATATGAAACCGTTTTTAATGTTACCAATACCGCCTATGACAATATATTTGTTCAATACAAACAGAATTGTTTACAAAAATCAGAAACAATGGAAAATTCTCACCTGCAAAAAGAGATAAAAGACAGACCCTTGAAGGCGTTAAATATAGCTTCCCTCTACGCGGTTTTAAATCATCCGACAGAAAATGTTGTTACAGAAACAGACTTAAAACAAGCGATTGAGACTGTAGAATACTTAAGTACTGACCTTGAAAAGTTTATCAACTACACACCGCAAAAATATGACCAGTACCAGCAGTTTTTTGAGTTTTTAAAACGGAATAAAAATAAAGCGTTTGCCAAGACTGAACTCATCACAAAATATTATTCTGAAATAGGTTTTAGTCGAAAAATATTACGCAAAGACTTTGACGAAATTGTATCAGTAGTCAAAGAAATCGCTGATATGAACGGTTTTTCAATCACTTCAAATTTCTTTCACAACAACATCGGACAGAAAATAACGTTAAAAGACAAGGTTCAACCTATTGAAAACAGTAAAATTTCTCATATTTCCCCTGTTGATAACACTGAAAACGTTTATGTTAGTTGAAATTTCATAAATTTTCGATATTTCACACAGTTTAAAAAGATTTTTCCTTAAAAATCTCCTCCCCGTCGAAAAAGGCGGGGTTTCTTTATACGCAGTTTTAACAAACAAAAATGTCAAAAGATATAGTAACCTGTACAGAGAGCATAAAACCTCTCATAACTCGCTTGCAATTGAGGTTTATGCCTGTTTTTATATTAAAATAAAGGAGCAGGTTAAATGGATAACAGTCAGGCTATTGTAAATATACAAAATCAAATTGATCAGGAACAAACAAGACACCGTAACCGCATGCAGTCACTCAAGAAAAGTCTTGATAACGCAAGACAGAATAATAACGAAGTTTATACAAAAATTCTTTTAAAAGAATTAAAAATGTTTTTAGACCTTTAATATTTATTTAATACATTACAGTCAAATGTAAATTGGATATCTACGCTGTCTCCTTTGTATTCAGGGGGTAATGGTTTGAATGGAGCTGTCAGTTCTACAGCGTGCATTGCTGCTCTGTCTGCTGCAGCCAGTCCTGACGACTTATAGACTCTGTGTGATATCAATCTGCCGTCTCTGGCTATTTTAAATATTACAACTACTCTTTTACTTTCAGTACCTTTGGGCGGATCCCAGTTTTGTTTTATTTTTATTTGTAATTCTTTTATGTACGAGTCAAAATCAGCTTCTTTTGTATTTATTTGATCTTTCTGTTGAAGAGTTTCTTGTCTTAACTGTTTACACACATAATTATGTGCATAATAAATGGGGGTACCATGTTTTATACTTTTCATAGGAGCAGATACTGTTGAATATATAAAACTATATTTTGAATTTAAAGCAAGCCCTGATTTATTATCCGCAATTCCTGCAAGAAAATTTTTACAGTCTGATTTAATCAAAATATAGTTCATCAGATTTTTATTCTGATATTTTATTGTGTAAACCGCTGATTGGGTGTTGTAATTGTACTCAATAAAAGTCGTTTCAATATATAAAGGTAAATTTTTACTATTTTTAATTTTCACCCATGTGTTAGCTTGTACCTGTGTTATGGGAAAAAATACAAATAATAAAAATATAATAAATTTGAAGCTTTTTATCTTAGTTAAACAGGTCATTTTCTATTTTTTCTCTTTCTTTTTGTTTTTGTTTATTTAATTGGTCAGATTGGTTATTACCGTAATTTTTCTTTACCTGTGTATTTACATCAGGTGTTAGATTTTTAAGTCTATTTGCTTCTTCATATTTTTTATAAGCCGTTTCATTTCTTCCCTGTTCTCTGCAATAAAAGGTGTTTACACTGTAAGAGTAACAAATATTTAAACTATCTTCGCAGAGTTTGACATCATAATCCACAGGACAGATTAGTTTATAAAAACTTCTGTCTTTGACAGACAAAACAACATTTCCTGTACAGGAAGTTTTATTATTCTTTGTCTCTATTGTTTTAACATCAGCAAAAGATTTTTCTGTAATATCTAAGTACAGGTTATAATGCAGTTCAAAAAGTTTGGTAAAGCTGTATTTGTTTGAATACCTATATTTTTTGTAATCGGCTTCTGTGTAGTATGAATTTTCTTTCATGAAATTTGCGTGTTTAAGATATGCGTTTAAAACATCGTTTGTAACATTGTAATCATTGCAGGTAGGTATCAAAATTTTGAGGTTTGTGGCTTCTTTGGTTTTTGTATTGTATTGATACTGTAAATCCACATTACTGCCGTTTTGAGTAGATACATTCGCTTTACACAAGTAATTATGATTGTTTGATGAAATAGTGTATGACGTATTTATATAAATTTCTTGATTATTGATATTACTATATTTTTGTTTTAATGCAAATGTAAAAGCATTTTTTGATTGAGCAGAGTCGCAATTGTCTTTATAAACAGAAAGTTCTTTATCAATTGTATACAAAGAAATTATTGCCAAAATAAATATAGGTGAGACAATCATAAAAAAAACTTTAATAAATCTACTCCAACCTTTGTTTTTTCTGAAATTTTGTAAGTTCAATCCGCATTCTGTACAAAATTTTTGATTAGGTTTAATTTCGCTTCTACAATTCGGACAAAACTTTTTATTATCCTGCATACTATCTCCATTGATTTATAAAATTAATAGCTTTGTTGTAAAATTCAGTATCGCCAATATTGTTATAAAGGATTTTAGCTTTTGTCATTTCAGAAAGTGCCTGTGAATGTTTGTTTTGTCTCTTATAAATCAATGCACGATTATAATAAGCTGCAGCATCATCGGGAGCTAATTTTACAACTTGATTAAAATCAGCGAGTGCGCCATTAATATCTTGTTTTTTGACTTTAACAAGCGCACGCATGAAAAAAGTATTAGCGTCGTTAGGATTTATATAAAGTGCTTTTGTATAATCCTCAATAGCTCCCTGATAGTCAAATTTTTCAGTTTTGATTTCAGCTCTAAAAAGGTAAGCCATTTCGTTTTTGTAGTCGTATTTTATTGCATTATCTAAATCACTTAAGGCTCGTCCTATATAATTTGTTTTGTAAAAAGCGTCGGCACGATAAAAATATAATTCTGAATTTTTAGGAGCATATTCTAAAGCCTTTGTATATGCACTTATTGACTCATCATATCTTTCAAGGTTGAAAAGCGCACTACCAAGACACTCATATAATGTTAGATATATAGAGTCAATATATGAGTTCTGTTGTTGTGTGTTAGTATTATTGTTTAACGCATTTATTGTTCTTTGTATATATTTCAGTGCAACACTTGAGTCACCATTATTAAGTTCATTTAAAGATATAGTTTTCATTAAATCCAGTGAATTTAAATTAGTTGAATCTAATTTATATGACCTTTCTGCATTTATAAAACACTGTTCTAATTTTTGATTTTGATAACGTATTATAGCCCCAAGATAATAAAGGTTACTCATAACAGAATTTTTGAAAGTGTTATCTGTATTAATTTTGCTAGGTTGTGAAGAATAAATATAAATGGTATTTGTTTGAGTATCTTTTGTTAAAAATTCAGGAGAAAAATTACCCTGGTTTATGATATTTAAAGCCCTGTTGATTTCATTAATCAAATTTTCATCGGACGGGTTGTATGTAAATTTAATGTTTATATAATTCACAAGAGCATGTATATTATTAGGATTATATAGTAATACACGTTGAAAATTATTATACGCATTCTCTTTATCGCCCATTGCTATATAAGCATAACCCTTGTGAAAATACACATCAGGATTTACAGATGTATTATTATTTAAGTAAGTATCAAAACAATTTATCGCTTCTTGATATTGTGAATTTAAAATAAAGTTCACTCCTGCTTTAAAATCACTGTTTTGTTCAATGTAATTATTTTGAGTAGTATTTTGTGCGGGTATTATCAAATTACTTTTACAAGAACCTGTTTGAGCATTGATAATAAAAGCCGTTAGAATGAATAGTATTTTTAAAAGTTTTTTCATTTATAAATCTTTCCTTATTATGCTAATATTTTAAAATTACCTTCTACCACCTGATAACGCCCAAATTAAAGCAATTACCCAACCAATTAAACTCCAACCGAAAAATAAATTAACAACAAATATAGCTGTTGTTGACGGATTGTTTCTTATTTCTGCAATCCAAGCAGGAATAAAATATATCCATAAAACAAAGACTATTGCTAATGATATTAAAAACGCAGTAAATCCGTCTTGTACAATACTGTTAAATATGCATAAAGAACTAAAAAAAACGACTATGGATAAAATTGTATAACAACCAAGAGGTGTATCTCTTACTAACCATTCACCACACTTAGGACATTTCTTTGTGTGTTTAGGGATTGCAGAATAACAATACGGACATTTTATCATACTATTGCCACAATTTTTACAAAATTTGTCAGCTTCCGTACACTCAAAACCACATTTTGGACAATACATATTTACACGCTTTCTTTTTATTTTTAATTCCTCATACTTTCACAAACCTGTTTTTGTTGTTCATAATAACCGCTGTTTTTTAAATTTTCTTTTCTCCATTTCACCCGTTCGAGATGTTGTTTGTATGCAGTATTTTGGTCATACCCCATAGTTTGGTAATAACATTTTTCAATATCTGAACCAATATCAGAAATTGTTAGACCTTTTTGTACTCGTTGAAATATAATATAACAGGGTTTTATATTTCCACATAAGTCGTCACATGCCTGTTTAGATTTTTGAGCGGAAAAATCATCATAAGAAAGAACAACCTTTAACAATTTCAATTCATCAAGACATGCCTGTTTCTTGGATTTTATTTGTGTTGTTTTTTGATGTTGAGTATGTTTTTGATATTCAGTGTTGTAATTTCTCAAAGGCATATTCAAGCCCTCTATCTCAACTTCATAGTAAGCAAATACAGCCTTTTGAAGCAGTAGAGTTATAAATAACGGGATAAGTATTTTTTTCATTTATAAACCTTTCTATTAGGGAAACAACAAAAACAAACAATATTTTATACGTTTTACTATTTAATTATACACATAACGCATAATAAAACATCATATTTATACAGTAGACTATATTCTTGTGTAACAGTTTGTCCGATAGCATGAATAAAAAGGAGCAGTTATGTCATCGGGCAACAAAGTATTCGGAAAACGTATAAAAGAACTCAGGGAGAGGAAAAAACTTACGCAGGAAAGACTGGCTGAAAAGGTTGGGCTGGATTTACAGACAATAAGCAGAATAGAAACGGGGTATTACTTCACGAGTTTTGAAAACCTTGAAAAACTGGCAAACGCTCTTAATGTCACAATGGCTGATTTATTTAACTTCGGGCATGTAAAGACAAAAGAAGAATTGATAAAAGAAATAAACACAGAACTCTCAATCTCATCAGAAAAAGATGTTCAAAGAATACACAAGCTAATTTTCGGGTATTTGAAGTAAAACAGTATATGCCATATTATTCTCTACATTCTATTTTTGTAGTAAAGTTATAATGAAATATTTTTTGATGGAGGCTCCTTATGATTGAAATTCCATATGGTCTGAAACAAGCTTTGGAATCTGGACAGTGTGTTTTATTTATTGGTTCAGGTATAGGCAAGAATATGTTCGATGAATATGGATGCAATGCACCGACAGGAATTGAGTTAGCTAAATCAATAGTAGAAAAGTTTACTCCAGGAATTGATTGTTCGGATTTAGCTAAAGTTTCACAATATGTTGAAATAAAAAACAAAAGTCGTATTGAACTTGAAACTTATATTAAACAAATATTTTCAAAAATGAAACCGGATGATATTTATAAATGGATACCGACTGTCAGATGGAAAGCTATTTATACAACAAATTATGATAATTGTCTCCAACAAGCTTTTGATTCTTGTTCAAAACCGGCTTTAGAACCACATTATATAACTTATAATCAAAATCTTATGGATTTTGATCCAAGATTTCAGGTGCCAATATATTATCTGCATGGTTCACTGTTTATTGATGAAGATCCACATATAATACTTACTGAGAGAGATTATACAAAATACGCAGAAAAAAGAAAAATGATGTTCGAACAATTAAAATATCATTTTGCAACTTCAAATATACTGTATATTGGATATTCAAATAATGATTCAAATTGGAAACAGTTATTTACCGAAATTAGAGAAGAGTTTACACCGAATTCATTACCATATTCATATAGAATCGATCCATTTCCAAATGAAATTGATGTTGCAATTTTGAAAGATAGTAATATAGAAACAATTAAATGTACTTTTACTGAATTTGTTGAAGAAATTTCCAAAGACCTTAAAGATACGTATATAGATACAACTAAAAGAAAGGAATTGGTTAAAAATATTCCAACAGATTTACAAAATGCATTTGAGAAAAATCCGACTTCGGTATTACGTTTGTTATCTGCTTGGGATTTTATTAATAATGCACCGTTTAATGAAAAACCGAATATTTCTGATTTTTTACGCGGTGAAAAACCGAATTGGTCTCTTATTGGTAATTCCGGTTATTTCGCACGTGATATAGAAGATGATGTTTACGACTCAATATTAGATTATTGCACAAGTTTATCAATGCGACCTAAAGTTTCTGTAATTTTAGGTTCAGCAGGCTATGGAGTAACTACATTAATGATGGTTTTGGCCAAAAGAGCGGTTTGTGATAAAGCCGGTAGAATATTTTTTCATAAACCATTTAAAGACATAAGAGAAGGAGATATAGAATATGCTCTCTCTCTATCAGATGATAAGGCTATATTTTTTATTGATAACGCAGCAGATAATATTGAAATAATTAATACATTATATAAAAAATATAACGATGCAAAGAAAAGTTGTATGTTTATTTTAGGTGAAAGAAAAAATGAATGGCAACAAGTTAGTTCAAAACTACAAGCAGATTTTTTCGAAATATTACCTTTAAGTGATGGAGAAATTGATAGATTAATTGCACTACTTCGCGAAAATGATGAATTAAATCATCTTGCAAATTTGTCATACGAAATGCAAATTGCGGCAATAAAGAAAAACTACAGTAGTGAATTATTGGTTACAATACGTGAGGCAACTGAAGGTAAAAGTTTTGATGCAATTATTGAAGATGAATTTCGTGGAATTAATAGTGATTTTTCTCAAAAAGCATACTTAACAGTTTGTTGTTTTTACCAACATGGTGCATATATAAGGCAAAGTATACTAGCTAACATTTTAAATGTTGAAGAAAAAGAATTATATGAACTTACTCATGCAAATACAGACGGAATAATGATTTATGATTGTTTAGATGAGGAAAATGGAATATATGCGCTTAGGGCAAGACATCGTATTATATCTCAAATAGTATGGGAAAGATGCGGAGAACAATCCTTAAAACAACAAATAACTCAGGATGCACTAGATAATTTGAACTTGTATTATAATGTAGACAAATTAGCATTTAAGGCATTTATTTGTTCTGACCATTTTATTGATTCTTTAAAAACGCTTGAGGACAAAACCAAATTTTTTGATAGAGCAATAAATAAAGATCCTGATAACCCATATGTAAGACAACATTACGCAAGAATGCTTTTAAGAGCCCATAAAATGAACCTTGCATTAAGCCAAATAGAGGAATCCTTATCAATAAATAAAAGTGCCAGAATTTTATATCATACAAAAGGATTGATTCTATCAGAAATGATGAAAGAAGTACCATTGGACATAGCAAGAAAAAGGCTTTTGCAAAGTGAAGATTGTTTTAACCAAGCCCTAGCTATGTATTCTAAAGATGAGTATAGTTATCAAGGATTAGCTCAATTGTATTTAAATTGGGCTAAATTAATTTCCAAAAATTCTGAACAAGAAGAAATGGATTATATTGCCAAAGCTGAAAATGTTATAAATATTGGACTGAAGAAAGTTAAGCAGAAAGAAAGTCTTTTAATTGAATCTTCAAAAATTCAAGATTATTTAAATGAACAATCTTCACGAATACACTGCTTGGAAAAAGCCTTGAAAGAAAATGGAAATAGTATGATTGTGCGTTTTTTATTAGCTCGTGCTTATAGACAAAATAAACGTTATCAAGAGGCTGTCGATATATTAAAACCGGTAATAACACTTGATCATAGTGAATATAGAGCTTTTATTGAATATACCTATGCAGTACTTGCTTTAGGATGTAGCTATGCCGAAGCTATTTCTATCTTGAAACAGGCAACATTATACGGGTATTCTGATCCTAGATTCATTTCATTGTATGGCGGAGTACTTTTTATGAATAAAAATTTTAAAGAGTCAAAAGATGTATTTATCGAATTTATGAAACGTGATACTTCAGGTATTGATTTGTACCAAATTTATTTTAAACCATTTATTAAAGAACCTGAAAATTTTGTTAGACTAAATGGTCGAGTTAAAACAGTAAAATCGGGTTGTTCAATTATTGATACAGAAGAATATCCTGAGTTTATGTGTCCTGGCTCAAAATATAATGGTTTGGCCATGGAAACAAATATGGCTGTATCATTTATACCTGCATTTACTCCAAAAGGTAGAATTGCGACAGATATAAAGCTTTTAACTTTATAATAGTAAGTAAAATAATATATTAAAGTACATTTAAATCGTTCGTTTACATTGTATGAATTCATTCAGTAAAAACGGGTGAGTTTTAGTGTATAGATTTATATAATAAAAATAAGATTTATACGTATTTATTGGAACGAACAATTTTTATATAAAAATTGTGAGTGACATTTGAAAAGGTAAGTTAACTACGGCTCCGTTGAGGAGGCGGAGGTAACGTCACTAGATTATAGGATAATATATATTTTTCATTTACAGGCAGTTAATTTTTTAATTGCCTTGTTTTTACACGTTAAAAAAATGAAAGGACAGCCTATGACCGTTTATGCTTATCTTCGTGTCAGTACTTTAGAACAGGACACTGAAAAGAACAAACTTGAGATTTTGAAGTTCGCCAATGACAAAAGGTTAGGGAATGTTGAATTTATTGAGGAAAAAGTTACAGGTAAGCTGCATTTTCGTAAGCGTGAGTTAGGGTTATTGATTGAGAGAATGGGTGTTGATGATGTATTGATTGTACCCGAGTTTTCAAGGCTTGCGAGGTCTATTACACAGATTCTGGAAATACTGAATTTGTCGAAAGAAAAAGGTTTTGTTTTGTATTCGTTAAAAGAAAATTTTGCGAGTAATGACAAAAGTATTACTGCGGTTATAACTTCGACAATATTTGCTTTAGTAGCTCAATTAGAGAGGGATTTAATCAGTTTGAGAACGAAAGAAGCTTTACAGGCGAAGAAAGCAAGCGGTGTGAAGTTAGGTCGTCCAAAAGGTAAGAAAGGAAAGTCAAAGCTTGATGTTTACAGGGAAAAAATACTGTATTTAGTGGGTTTGAACGTACCTAAAACAGTTATTGCGAGGGAGTGTGATACTACGGTGGGTAACTTATACAACTACCTTAAAACTGTTTAAAATCATATAAATAAGGCGATGAAAGTTTCTTCACCGCCCTATTATTATTAACTAAAATCAGTCAATATAAACATGATGACCGTTTATTGTGACCCAACGACCATTACCTGATGAATTGCTTTGAGAAGCATTACTTTTTCTAAAAACAGGATACCGTCTTTTTCTTTCTTCCTGCATTAGGCGGTATTTTGTTCTGATTTCATCATCAAACTTTTGAGCGGGTGTTCTTTTGTCTGCTGTAATTTGAGCAGGTCTTGTTTGAGTGAATGTTGAAGTTGTTGTATTTGTTTTGGGTATTTGAGTTTTTGTTTTAAAGTTTTTAAACTCCTGTACATTTGCTTTGGCATCAAAATTTGAAGGAATGGTTTTCCAACTAGAAGCATCTAATCTTTTAATAACTTTTGATTGTTCGTAAGGTGTAAGTGTAATTTCATTGACATCTAATTTTTTATAAAGTTTTTCACTAAATATACCGTTGTTTTTTAAGTACTTTTCTGAATATGTAGGCAATCCTACATGAGTATATATAGGACTTTTTTCTAACTCTCCCATAAGAGTTTTATCAAAATGTTCATACACTGATAATGGTTTTACTCCATCAACAATAAAATCCAAGGCTAATCCTTCCATGTGCAACGATGTTTCTGAAGGTCTGCCTGCAGATTTGTTTTGTGCTTTCTTTTCCTTATATGCGTTTATTAAAGCTTTTTGCTCTGTAGGTGTTCTCCAGCTTGATGTGATTGTTATTGGTTTACCAACTTTGTTTCTGTAATTTTGTAATACATTTGCACTTGTCTTTAAATTTTCCAACACTTGTCTTGACGGCATATCTATATTTCTTGCATCAGTTCTTAATACTTCATTCCAAGTAAAATTTTCTGTGACATATACATTATTTGGCAATCTTCGTTTTGAACCTGATTTTAGACTTTGTAAATATTTTTCTACCTGTTCAGGTGTCCATATTTCTTTTTGATTTGTCATTTTGTTTTCTCCTTAAATTTTTGTACGACAATAACGCTAATTGATGATTCAATTAGCGTGCAAGATTAATTAAGATTTAAATTAATCAGTTAGATAAGGGTAACGTTTTAAATCTTTTTCATAATCTTTTATTATAGATTTTATAGAATCATTTAATACAAAATTAGGGTATTTCTTATCAAAGTTTTTATAAAAATTTATTATTTTTACAAGTTCGTCTTTTGATATTACATAAACCGAATCCCAAAAGATTCTTTTTGTATCTTGTTTTGACAAAAACTTTAATAATTCACACCAATCCGCATTTAAATAAGAACAGAAATTTTTGTATAAGTATTTATTATTTTCGGTTATATAAAACTCTCCATTAAAATCCACTCTTAATCCTTTGTCGGCGTAGTCTTTTGTATATTTTCTTGCTTGCCAGTAATATGAGTTTCTATATAGTTTTACCGGTTCCTTTAGTTTAATTCTTATATTCTGTTTTTCTACAGCTTCATAATAAAAATCCCTGAATTTCAAAAACTCAGTTTCTGCTTCTTTTGTGCCTTTTTTGTCTTTAAATTCATTTTGATAAGCTTTTGTTGCTTCTCTGATTGCATTTATATCAGACAGATTGTATTTTGAATAATCTAGAGCAAAAGTACTGTTTGACAGCAGAAAAAATATAAGAAATGTAGAAAACAGTTTTTTCATAGATTTAATTGTACCCTATTTTTTATTATTTACATAACAATTCACCTCCTAAAAATTTTTATGCGAAAAAAGACAACGATAAGTAATACGTTGCCTAAAAATAAACACAGCTATGCCTAAATTTTGATAACGTGGGCGTGCTCCAATTTGAACAAACCTGTTAAAAAGCATTACCTGCCAAATATATTATGTACTATTTTTTCTGAATAATCAACATTTGTGATAATTAAATGGTCTTAAATGCTTACGCTTTTGGAATTAATCGTTTACTGTGTTTAAATATTCTTGAAGTTTCAAAGCTCTTTGTTTAACTATATCAACTTTTAAACCTTTATTTACATTCAAATACATTGTACCCTGCTTATTTTCAAGCATTTTGTCGATAGAACGAAATTCATCAATTTTGTATTTTTCCCAAGAATTTTGAGAATTAATTAAACTTTTATAGCTTTCTTTGTCCAAAACAGATTTTAACTCTGACAAAGTCTTTTTTATTTCCTTTTCCCATTCTTTTTGAGCAATTATACTACATTGATTCATCACCTGTGTATCAGAAGTTTTTGATATACAGTCTTGTTCTGCTTTATCAATAGGGTGCAGAGTTGTCTGTGCGGTTGAGTAACAGCAGGATAAAAATATTAAAGATATGAATATTAGAAACAGTTTTTTCATAAACATATTTTACCTTAAATACTTTTGTAGACATAACAAACCAAAATAGCACTATTACCTGAATCTTTATGGGTTAAAGAGTTTTGGTTTCATCGGTGATATTCCTTTCCTGTCGGGTGAATATATCTTTAAAGGTATAAAAATAGGATAAGAGCGATGAAAGAAAAACGGGTTAACATACCAAAAGAATTTAACAGGTTATTACATGAGGTTGATACCTCAAAATCAGTGTCAGAGGTTTTTAGTGATTTTTTGACATTATCAATTTACTCAATAGCCCAACCTTTTTATAGGTCAAAAATTATTGAAGAAAAATATTTAAACACGGCTAAAAAATATTCCAGAAAACAGCTTGATTACTTTGCAGCAATGAATGCTTACACTTTGATTTCACTTGATATGGGAATGAAAGATTTTTTAGGTGAAATGTTTAATATGAACGGTCTTGGAGAAGACAGAAAAGGTCAATTTTTCACACCATACCATGTCAGCAAACTAATGGGGAGATTACACTGTATAAATCTAAAGGTAGATATTGAAAACAAAGATTTTATCACAATGTGCGAACCTTGTTGTGGTAGTGGCGGAATGATTATTGCTTTTGCGGATTGTATGAAAGAGGACGGAATAAACTTTCAACAGAAATTGTATGTAGAGGCAACGGATATTGATGAAATATGTTTTAAAATGGCTTATTTACAGCTGTCTTTGTTAGGAATAGCCGCAAAAGTCCAACTTGGAGACAGTTTAACACTTAAAGTAAAAGAAACATTATACACGCCGATGTTTTTTATCAATGGGTTTTATAGACGGATCAAAGAATTTAAAGAAATTGAAGAAGTACAAAGTGGTGAACCTGTACAATTAAGGCTAATTGATGAGGAAATCAGAATTTAAGATAAACAAAAGTAGTTTTGAATTAAACAAACTCATTACAACAAGCAGAATGTTTTCAAAGATAAACCTGATGATGTCTTCAAGATTGGTGTTAAGGTGTATTGTTGACTTTTGGAATCCGAATTTAGGTTATGCGTATCCGACACAAAAAACTATCGCTGACTGTACGGGTTTAAGCGAAGTATCAGTATTTCAAGCTGTAAAGGAGTTAGAAACTAAAAATATATTAAAAAAAGAAAAAATAAATAAGAGAATACATTACAAATTTACTTTAACCTGCTTAGGGTATCTAAACCTCGTCCCCAAAGTTACTTATGGAAGTTCTCAAACCTGCTTAGGGAATATTCCCGAAGTAGCTTATGACAATAATATATTAATAAATAAAGAAAATACTTCTTCTTCAAATTCTTCTGAACCTGAATTAACCGAAGATGAATGGAAAAGAATAACTATAAAAAATTTAGGTAATAACCCTCTGTTTCAAAGGTTGGTGGAAGAATTAAAAACTAACACAGATGAATAAAAATGGTCCATAAAATATGTAAAAATCTGTAAATTTTAAATTTTACTCATAGATTTGTATGGAAATAAATTAATTTTTATTATTTTGGTTTGATTTCAATAAATCTATATGGGTGAAAGTGTTGCGTGCGTTGACTTTAAGCTTCTTACGACGTGATAATTAATCAAAAGGAGCAGATAAAAATGTCAGTCTATAAACATAAAAACGGTCGCTGGTATTATAAATTTGTTATTAAAGGTCAACAGTATCACAAAGCAATTCCTGAAGCTGTTGATAAAAAAACTGCTGAAATGGCGGAAGTTAGAATAAAATCAGACCTGTTACAGGGTAAATATGACCTTGTTGAAAATAAAGGTACACAGCCTTTTTCTGTGATTGTTGATATGTTTATAGAATACGCAAAAAACAATAGAACAGGCTGGAAAAATGATATGTCAGAGGTGAATATTTTAAAAAATTTCTTTAAAAATACGCCGTTAAAAGATATAACACCGAAGAAAATAGAACAGTACAGAAAATTTAGAAAAGATGAAAACGGTGTAAAACCTGCGACTATTAATAGAGAAGTCGGGATTTTAAGAAGAATGTTTGCACTTGCTATTAAAGAAAATATGGTCAAAGAAAATCCCTGTTTAGCAGTCAATTTGACACCTTTAAAAGTAGATAACATAAAAGAGCGATTTTTAACAAAAAAAGAAGAAGAAAGATTACTTGAAAACTGTACTGGTGATTTTACTTATCTCAGACCGATTATTAAATGTGCCTTACTTACAGGTATGAGACGGGGTGAGATTATGGAGTTACGGTGGAGCTTGAATGTAGATTTAAAAAACAGGTGTATCAATCTTTTAAAAACTAAAAATAATAAAATTCGTAAGATACCTATATGTAATGAGCTAATGGCAATTTTTAAGGAACTCAAACAAAACGCCATATCTGATTATGTTTTCACCAATCCTGTTACTCAAACAGGTTATAAATATCTGTCTAAAGCCTTTCGTAATGTATGTAAAAAAGCCGAAATTAAGAATTTGACTTTTCATGGATTACGACACACCAGTGCCACAAGAATGGTTGCAGCTGGTATTGACCTTGTAGTTGTAAAAGAAATTTTAGGACACGCTGATTTAAAAACTACTCAACGATATGCTCATCCTGTACCTGAAAGGAAATTAAAAGCAATTGAAGCACTTGAAAATTACAGTGATTAATTACATTGATTTTTATTTATATAGATAAATCTATACAGAATTGTAATCCTGATGTAGTCGTCGAAATATAGTCGAAGGAAAAAATAAGCATTAAAAAAGAGGGCTGAAACCCTCTGTTTAATGGAGCGAGAGACGAGGCTCGAACTCGCGACCCCTTCCTTGGCAAGGAAGTGTTCTACCACTGAACTACTCTCGCATTTTATAAATGTAGACATTAAGCTGTTTTAATACTGCTCAAAGCCTGTTGACTATATGAAATATTATACATGGCAAATTTTAAATTTCAACTGTTTTTTTATTTCATTTTTGATTTAACAAATTTTACTTCATCGGCTTTGGTTTTAATGTTTCCGCTAAGTTTGTTTTTTAGCAGTTCTTCCAGCATAATGCCAATTTTTTTACCTGCAGGGACACCGAATTTTTTTAAATCTTCTCCGCAAAGTTCAACTCTTGTGGGCGCAAGTTTTTCCAAATAAATAAGAGCTTCTTTTCTGTCCGTTAATAGATAATAAATCAAAATAGCTTCCGTAGAACGGTTTTCAAAAAACTTGTAAATATCATAATTTGTATTGATTAGGCTTAAGTCATTATTTAAAAGATAAAATTTGTCTGTAAAAATCTTCTTTTCTGCACGAGTAAAGCATAACGCTTCGATAATTTTTTCATCTTCTAAAACCGTGCCGAGATACATAAGCCATACATGTTCAGGATTAAATTTGTCCACAAGATTTTTTATCTCTAGTCCTTTAACATCAACGGGTTTTGCTTTAACAAGTTTGTAAGTATTGTTTGCAATAAACATGTCAAATGCACGTGCAATGTTTAAAGAAAAAGTTTGTTTTAGCTCAGATTTAATTCTTGACCATGAAATATCATCACTCAATTGAGTTTCCAAGTATTTATCCTGAAGTTCTCTGGTGTGTTTGTCCCTGTGCAAGTTAAAACGAGCAGCAAATTTTAATCCCCGAATAATTCTTGAAGGGTCTTCATAAAAACTGTTGTCGTGCAAAACCTTTAATATTTTTTGTTCTAAATCTTTTATTCCACCGACATAGTCGATAACATCTCCAAAATGGTTTTCATTTAAAGAAATTGCTAAAGAATTTATTGTAAAATCCCGTCTAAAAACATCTTCTTCTAACGTACAACCGATTTTTGAAACTACGGGTAAATGTCCTCTTTTGGGATAAAATTCTTGACGTGTCGAAGCAAAGTCGATTTCTACGCCGTTATTAAACACTACTTTTACGGTTTTTAAATTTTCTTGAACCTGAGTAATTTTGCAAATATTTTCTTTTATAAGTTCATGACAAAATTTTATGGCATCACCTTCTACGGTAATATCAATGTCTTTAACGGGTTTATTTAAAAATAAATCACGTACAACTCCGCCAATTAAATAAATTTTATACTCATATTTAAATGCCGTTTGCGAACACAATTTTAATGCTTCCGTAATATCTTTTGAAAGCTGTGATTCTATTTGTTTTGTAAGATTTATCGATGTATTCATTTTTGGGTTTTACTAATTCTAAAACAAATTCAAAATAGCTCTTTGAAAATTCAATTATTTTTTACATAAATACTGCCGAACAATTTTACAAATGAACGGTTTTCTTTTTCAAGTTCTTCTATTCGTTTGATTAAAATTTTGTTGTCGGAAATTATTTCTTCAACTTTTTTAATTAAAAGCTCGTTGTCTTTTTTGTATTCGCCCAGTTGTACTGCATCTTCCATAAAATCTGTTTTTTTAATAAAGTCTGCAACATCATAAGTGATTTTGCGTGCAATAGATTCTGCTAATACAGCAAGTGTTTGGTTAGAAATATCAAGTGTAACGTTTTTAAGTTCGTTCTCAACTTCTTTGTTTACTTCATTCAAAATAGAAACAGGTAATTCGGGTACAATGTCAGTATTGTCGGTTTGATTTTGATTGTGAGTTTCTTCAACAACAGATTCTTTGTCGGGAACAAACGTTTCAGCAACTTCCACAGCCATATCAACGGGTTTTATCTCGTCTTTGTCCATAATGTTGATTTCGCACTTGGGTTGTTTTTGTTTGATTCCGTTACGTATTTTTTCAACAGCCATTTCGTCAAAAAATTCAACACCTTGAGCGTCTTCATAAATAGGTTCAATTTTCCAGTTTTTGATAAAAGCTTCCAATAGAAAATTGTCTATGTACAAGTCTTCTTCGTTTAAAATTTCTATAATTTTATCCTTGCTGAACATTAAGACCTCTTGTTTGTAATTGATTTTAGTTAATTGTTGAATTATCCCGAGTTTAAACTAATCTAGTGTCGCACTTTACCGCCGCCGAGTTCTCATCGCCGTCCAAGTGCTCACCTTTTCAATAAGCCACTCAAAAATTTCGTTCACGTCGTCCTCTCTCAAAACCTGCCAC
This sequence comes from uncultured Clostridia bacterium, assembly GCA_945946765.1. GTDB lineage: Bacteria > Cyanobacteriota > Vampirovibrionia > Gastranaerophilales > Gastranaerophilaceae > Limenecus. The sequence goes on along the minus strand of CAMEWS010000011.1, from coordinate 24,458 downwards.
CGGCAGCTTTTGTTCGGCAGAGTACTCCTTATCACGAAATTTTCTCGGACATACTAAATTTATAATAATATATTTCATGCAAAAAATAAACTCTTATTAAGATAGCATAAGAGTTTATTTTTTATTTTGTATGTCAACTGATACCAATTATCTGTTTTAGGTGATTATAACAAATATGTGGAGATAATTTTAAGGTACTGATGTTACTTAAGGAGTTGTTGTTCCGCCTTTGAATTTATTTGCTATAAATTCCCAACCTTGTTTTGCATAATCTACAACTTTGCCTGTACAATTGATAACAAAATCACCTGCTACACCAAGATATTTTTTGGTATAACCGATTGCTTTTTCGTGCCATTTTGCATCGTTTGCAATTGTTGCGGCAGAATCAAAAACCGTAGGAAGATATTTTCTGCCCAAACCTAATGCTGCAGCCACTACAACAACTGCTGCAAGAGTTTTTAAAAACCAATGACTTTTCTTTTTGGGAGCAGAGCCATTATCAATAGGGCTGCTTGCTGCTGGTGTATTGTTTGTTGTTGTAAAAGACGGTGCTCTTGAAATAGTTGCAGGGTCCATGGGTCTGATTGTTGAAAAACCTACCGACATAATTTTCACTCCTATTTGTTTACACTTCTGATAATATAAAACGCTTTAAGGGATTTTGTTGCTTAAATTCTAAAACTTGACAGAAAACATGAAACATTTTGTTACATTATAACATTTTTTTGTATGATTTGGAATATTTTTTTTTGAATTGTAATCAATATTAATAGCAGATATTTTAAAACAGATTTCAAAATTACGGAGAATTATAATGGGCGAAATTATTAACTTGAATAAAAATATAATTGAAAGTGCAAAGATTAGTGCTTGTAAAATTAATGACAAAAAAGCAAGAATAAGAGCTTTTGCTTTAAATGTTGCGGCTAATGCTACTGCGCAATATTTAGATAATAAGGGTTTGCAATCCGATACAAGCATAAGCCTTTATAAAATACCTTCTTTTGAACAGGATTTTGAAGTTGCAGATGTTTATGTAAAAGGTTTTAGGTTAGATGTTAGAATTTCTTTTGACGGACAAACTTTTACTATCCCTAAATTGCATGAAAAATATAGCGTACAGCCTCTTGCATATATAGTTGTTAAGTTAGACAAAAAAATAGAAAAAATTGAATTTTTGGGATTTGTGCCTACGGAAGGTTTGCAAATGCCATCGTCCGATAATGAATATTATACTTTATCGGTGAATATACTCAATTCCATGAGTGTTTTAAAAGAGTTGATAGAGTCTTCAACATTAAATATTCATCCATATTCCGCAAATTGTCATGAAAAAATTAAAGAACTATGTGTTCCGTTTATGGATGGAGAAATTTCAGAAAGTGAAAAAGTCTTCTTTATAAAACATGTTCTTGCTTGTCCTGTATGCAGAGAAACTTTTTGTGATATTAATGATTTTGATACAATTACGGCACAAATAAGAAACTATCAAGAATTACTAAATGACAGTACATTGAGCGTTCTTTCAGGGAATAAAAAAGAAGTTGATGAAGCTAAATTTGAAAACTTGGCTCTTGTTGAAAATGCGCAAGAAAACACAGAAGCTTCAATAGAAGAAATTGAAGAAGAAAATTCGCCAGAAGAATTCTTTGCATCTGAAGAACAGGAAGAATCAATTGAGTTATCCGCAAATGGAGATGAATCAGCAAAACAGGATGTAGCTTTAGAAACAGATACCGTACCGACGATTGTTCCTGTTTCGCCTCTTGTTGATTTGCCTGATCCTGATATGCTTTCGTCTGTAAATTTGGAGATTTCGCAAGATAATAATACTACTAATATAGAAGAATTAGAGGATGTTGTTTTTTCCGATTCTAATGAAAAAAAACAAAATGAAGAATCTGTTGATATTTGGGAAGAAAACCAAGGTTACGGATATCCGTTAACAGAAGATAATAATGAAAAATTGAAAAATGAACAGGAAGAACCCGAACTTCTTTTAGCGGAGGATACAGATGCTAAATTTGATTCTCATGCCGAAATCCAAGAAGAAAACGAAGAATCATTAGCATTGCTTGAAGAAAATCCGATTGAACCGCAAGAACAATCAAAATCTACGGGTAATTTAACTGAAACCCTTACTGATATTGAGCCTTTAGAACCTTTATCCGAAATAGATTCCGTTAATGAAACAAAAGTCGAAGAAAATATGGAAATAGAACATATTGAAGAACACGAAGAATTACAAGAGCTTCATGAAGAAGAACTTATATCAGAACCTTATGAATTGATTATGGAAGATAGTGAATCTTTGGATATAAATGAATTAGCAGAATTAGAACCCCTTCATGAAGATGAATCACATATTGAAACAACAATAAAAGAAGAAGCTAAGGTTGAACAAGAATCTTTATTTGAACTTAATTTGGAAGACAACAATGAACATCTTCAAGAAGTTGATAATGAAAATGAAGACCAACATGTTGTTGAATCAAGCAAAAACCCGTATGTTCAAGAACCTTTTGAACTAAATTATGATGAAGAAAGTGACAATAAAGAACCTGCTATGACAGATGAACAGACAAATGAGGAAGAATCCTCTGTTGACTATGAACAAATAACTGATGAAGGTGATACTTCGGTTGTGTCCGATGATTATGTTACTGATAATGTAGTTGAAAATGTTGAAAGACCTGTTACACAAGAACAGCCGGTTTCTACTGAAAATGCGGAATTGCAAAATCTTCTGGATGCCGATTTAATGGCATTGTTGTCAGATGATGATTCAACAGATGAAGTACAAAAAACAACTGCAGAAATTGATGAACTTGCTCAAGAATCTGCACAACTTATTGAAGAACATCAAAATAAAGAACCTAAACAAGAAGATATTCAAGCTAATGAAAACATAGAATCTTTGTTTGAAAACAATGAAAAAACGGATAAAAACGGGGAAAAGTCTCAAGAGTTCGAGCTTGCAAAAGAACCTTTGAGTGAAGAAACAATGAAGAAAACCAAAAGGATAGCTGTTTTGACAGGCTTGCTTGTTGTATTAATGGCGGCAGGCGGTGGAATGTTTTTTGTTAATCATCAAAAAGCATCGAATAATAATGATATGGCAGCAAATGATACATTTTTTGATTCCGCAAATTCGACTTCTCAAAACAAAGAAGAAAATCAGGGTGTTTCGCAAGATATAAACAGGTCTATGACAAATTCTTTTTCTGACAAACCTGCAGCAATAACTATTACTAAACTGTCTTGGCAAATAAGTGAAAAACTTGCATTAGATCCTTCTGTTAAAGAATATTTACAAACGGCAGGTAAAAATATTCAAATGAATTTACAAAATGATTTGGCAAATTCTGCTGATGTTGTGTTCAATAATATTGTAAAAGTTTCACTTACAATTGCTCCTGACAATAGCATGAAAGGTTTGCAAATATTGGAATCCAGCGGTTCGGACAAAATTGATGAAGAAATTTCTAAGAGTATAAAAAATACTTTAAAATATATTAGTGTTCCAAAAATTAAGAATCACAATTCCGATTATTTCTTAACGTTAATTATAAATTTTTAATTCTATGATATTATATAAATGTTGATTAGTAGGATTATAAAATTGGGAACATTAAACGAACAAAGAATACTTATAGAAAAACTTGTTAAATCTAATAATAAATTTAAAGGCAATGAAGATTTATTAGATGATTTTTGCTCAGAAACTTATAAAAGGTCATATTCTTTATTTGAAACAGTTGAGCCAAAAGGTTTGGAAAGCTATATTGCAAAAGTTGCAAATACAGCTATACTTAATGTGCTTAAAGAAAACGGCAGGGTTAGACGTAGAGAAAATAAATATGTCAGTACGGCTGATATATTAGTTAATCCTGCACAATCAAAATCAGAAGTTTTTGTATATGAGTTGCCCGACCCCAAAGATTCTTTTGAAGAAAAAATTGTAAGAAAAGATTTGCTTCAAAAAATTGTTGATATTGTTCTTGTTGCTCAGAAAAATAATCCCGCAAAAGAATATCTTAAAATATTTTATCTTAGATATATTAAAGAATTAAAACAAAGGGAAATTGCAGAAGAAATTAATATTTCTCAAGCCGAAGTTAGTAAAAGGCTTTTTGAACTTTCTCAAATTGTTAAAACCCATTTTTAATTTAATGAATAATTTTTAAAGATAAATGTTATTTGGATTTCTTTTGTAATATGATAGGTTTACCATGCGTTGTTTTAAATGCAAAAAAGAAATAGCAGATAATCTTTTAAGATGTAATTTTTGCAATACAAAGGTGCAAACAGTTTGTCCTGTTTGTAAAACTAAAAATCCTGTTACTGCTGAGTATTGCAGCAGATGTGGTTTGCAACTTTTAAAATACTGTCCGGAATGTAATGCAGTAAATTTGCCTGATGCTAAAGAATGTAGAAAATGCCATACAAAATTTGAAATTGAAGCAGGTACAATTACTCTGTCTGATGTTGAAAATTCTGACATTGAAATAAAAAAAATTGAACAAGCTGAAGTTATTATTGAAAAACAACCTGATGAGCATGAATTGATAGCAAAAACGGTTGCTCAAGCTAAATTACCGTTGGAAGAATTAAATGTCGTGGCACAAAGCGGTCCGTTGCCTGCGGTATTTAATGTGGACTTGTCTGATTTATCTTTAAGTCATGAACAAATTCTTGAACAAAAATCACAAGATTCTTTTGACGATTTACTTGCACTTACGGAAAATTCTTCTGATTTATTAACAAAAAATCTTGAAAAAGAAAATATTGTTGCAGAACCTGTAATAAATGCAGATGCTGTACAAGTCGAAATTGCAGAAAATGGTGAATTAGCGGAATCTCAAGGTACAGAAGAAAAAGTTGTGACGGCAGAAGAAACTGCTGAAACAAATGCAGAACAAGAACAATCTCAAATCAAAGAAACAGAAGAAGTTCAAGAATATAATGAACCTGAAGATTTAGCCTCGATAGAAATTGAAGCGCATGACCAAATGAAATGCAAAAATATGATTGTGCGTGCAATTAAAGATAATTCTAAAAAAATTATAGGTTTTAGTGCACCTGAAGGTTATGGTAAATCAACAGTTTTAAAATACCTTTTTGAGGATTTAAAAGGTAACAATATCGTTTGGCTTTGGGGAGAATGTAGTGCAAATTCACAAATAAGTCCTTACGGTATTTTTCAGGAAATGATACTTACTTTCTTTAACATGCCTAATTTTTCTAACATGTCAGAAGAATTTTTAAAACAGGCAAAAGAAATGTTGAGTGCAACATTGCCGTTTTTTTCACAACAAGAAATATTCAATTTGTTTAACTTTTTATACCCGACTGTAACTGCAAATTTTGAAGATATTCTTTTAAATAAAGATACCACTTTTGCTATGCTTGAAAAATTTCTTATAGAACTTTCCAAAAAAGTAAAACTGGTTATTGTTATTGATGATTTTGACATGATTGACGGTGCATCTTATGCATTCCTTTCTTATTTTGTGGAACAAGGTAATTTAAGTGAAAATATAAAACTTGTTATTACGTACAAAGACAGTAGAATTACTCAAGGATATTTTTATTCCGAAAAACTTGCTGCTAATGAGTATGCCGATGTTAAGCTTGCTCCACTTACAGAATCTGATGCAAACAGCCTTGTAAAAATGTTCCTTAATGGAACAAATCCTTTTCCGGAAGCCTTGTTTGAAACTTTATATGAGTATTCAAAAGGAAACAGTGCTTATTTTGAGCAAATGTTTATTTTATTTAATGAGCATAAAGCTTTTTCTACGGAAAATAACATAATTAAATATAAACAAACAAAACTTGAAGGAAATTTGCCTAAAAATTTATACGAAATTTTGTCATTACGACTTAAACATTTGCAAAAACAATTCCCGATTTGTTACAGAACACTTTGTACCGCAGCAATTATGGGTAATAAATTTAATATAAAACTTTTGGAAATTATTATGAAATTTAAAAATGATGAATTCCAAAATGTTGTTAAACTTTTAACAAATTATGCTTATATAACTCCGTTTAACAATAATATATATGAATTTAAAAATACGTTGTTATGGAAATTTGTTTATGAACAGGCAAAGCAAAACAAAGACTTTTGCATGTTGAATGAAAAAATCTTTGATGTGATAAATACCTTTACACTTTCAAGCAATGCCCTAAAAGCATTGATTGCACAAAATTTAAACCAAAAACTTCTTGCCTTAAATATTTGGACGGAAAATACAAAACTTTGTTCATATTTGGGTGACGAACATTTATGGACATTATCTCAAAAACAATGTTTAAAAATTGCGGGAGAAATTACTCCTGATAATAACGAAGTTATAGTAAATAACATTCAAGAGCGTCTTGGAAAATTGCTTTACGAATCACGTCCGTCTGAAGCTATTCCATATTTGTCAAATGCTATAAGCAATGCTTTAAACGTTGGTAATCGTCCTAAAGTTATTGAATTATCCGGATATTTGTCACGCAGTTGTTCGCTTATGGGAAATTATAACGGAGTAATTGAGGCTGTTGATACTGTTCTAGGAATTATTGAAAATCCTGAAAATAAGTTGAGTTGTGCTCTCGTAAAATATAAAAAATTAAAAGCAATGTTTAGCATAGGCAATGCGGAAGAAATTTACAATCTTGCAAGTAATGAGATTATTCCTGTTGTTGAGCAAGCATTGTCTGAGGTTATTCCTACTAATGGAATATCGATGGAAATTATTTATGAAACTTGGCTGGAATGTAACTATATTGTTGCAATGGCATTGATTTCTCAGGGTAACAGCAAATGTTTCGAAATTCTTAAAGTTATTGATGATATTGTTAAAAAGAATAATGTTGCAAACAAAAATTACTTGCAAAAGTTACAACTTGCAAAAGCTCTTGCATACAGTGTTACAGGTAGGATTAAAGAATCTGATGACATATTAATTACGTTTACTCAACAAACTTCAAAAGAATTTGTTGAGCCGGATATAATTTCTATGTGGAATTTTATCAATATTTTAAACAAACTCTTTAAAAAAGAATGGACAAATATAAAAGAAGATTTATATTCTGTTGTTACTTTTGCAAACAATTACAATGATGTGCTCATTAAAAATATGTTAAAAATCTTTCTTGGTAAAGTTTTACAGGAAGAAGGCAATTTGTCAAAAGCCATGAATATTTATAATGAGCAGGTCACAATTTTTGCAAGAGAAAAAATAGCTATCGGCGCACTGCTTTGTTGGTACTTTATTGCAAAGCTTTCACTTGTAACAGAAGGCAGCGACAAAGCTCTTGATATAGCGCAAAAAGCACTGGATGTTGCTAAAAATCCAAAAATTTCTAATTACTATTTTATGGTGCTGTACAAAAAACTTATTGCAGAAATTTACCTGATAAAGGGGGATATGGAAGCGTCTAAAATGTATATTGAAAAAGCTTTAATGATAGTTCAACAGTACGATTTACAATTACTAAAAGTTTCATTGTATCAGTTATATGCAAAATATTTGGAAGAAATGGTCTCATTAAAACCGCAAAACAAAGCAAATTATGCACAAAATGCAATTACTACATACAAAAAAACACTTTCTCTTATTGAGTCAATGCAACTTCCGAATATTAAAGCGGAAGTAACCAAAGATTTTGCTTCTTTTAAGGCATTTTGTCAGTTGAATGACATTAAGGTCGGATAGGATTAAAATTTGTTGGATTAGTAAATTTAACCTGCAATTGTAAAGTAGGTTAGCAAGGGTGCGTTTTTACGCACCAAAATTGACCAACTAGCATAGTTAATCTTTTTTCTTATGTTCATTTTCTTTCTTTGTTTTGCAGGCAAAGAAAGAAAACGAACCAAAAGAAAGAAACTCGGCATTATCAAAAAGCACAGTAAATATTTTCAAAACAAATTTTGCATCCATTCCATTTCATTTCAGGCTGTCAAAATTTATTTTAAAAATAAACTGTGCTTAATCAAAATCACAACGGCAAAGCCGTACTACGCCTTCGGCGTGAAAACATTGTCATTGCTAGCGATTGGCATGGCGGTGATTAAGGATTTAACACACGAAGCAATCTTTGAAATGGTAAACCACCTTGGCATGAGATTGCTTCAGGTGCGGGATTGTAGTGCTAAATCATGATTTTTGCTTCGCAGCAATGGCGTTATGAATTGCCATGCTCGTTTCACTTGCACAGCAATTACAAAAACTATTTTATTAAGAAAAATTATTAATAAGAAAGAATAATCTGAAAAAAATTTCCCTTTAATATATAATTATTGTAAAAAATAAGACTTAAAGGCGTAAGGAAGAGAATGGCAAAGAAATCTAAAGAAAAAATTAAAGTTGCATTTCCTCATATGGGAAATATTTATGTTGCGTGGGGTTCGGCATTAAGAAGATTGGGTGTAGAGCCTTATATTCCACCATATTCAAGCAAAAGAACACTTTCTTTGGGGACAAAAAACAGCCCCGAGTCAATTTGTTTGCCCTACAAACTTATTTTAGGCAACTTTATTGAAGCAATTGAAGGCGGGGCAGATTACGTCGCCATGATTTCTTCTCCCGGAATATGCCGTTTGGGCGAATACGGTGCCGGAATTCAAAATACTTTAGAAGATATGGGTTATCACGCCAATTACATAGAGCTTCAGCTATATGACGGAATTAAAGGTATGTTCAAATTCCTTACGGAATTAACCGGTGTAAAAAACCCTATAACTATTATCAGAGCTATTGTTTTTGCTTTTCGCAAAGTTTTTGCGGCAGACAGAATGGAAAATTTGCTTTCTTACTATCGTGCAAGAGAAATAAAAGTCGGTGATGCGGAAAAAGCTTTTCGCAAGGGTATGAAGCTAATTTATGAGGCAAATCATTACGGTGAATTGAAAAAAGCGGAAAAAGAAGCAAAAGCTTTGATAAAAAAAGTAGAAATTGACCCGAAAAGAGATGTTCTTCACGTGGATTTAACGGGCGAAATTTATATGGTTCAAGACCCGTTTTCTAACCAAAATATTGAAAGAGAACTTGGCAAAATGGGTGTACAAACAAGACGTACACTTACAATCTCAAGCTTTTTAAGAGATGCTATTATTCCCAAAATGTTTGTTAAAGGTGAAACCCACCTTGAACGCTCATTCAGGCTTGCTGCTCCTTATTTAAAAAGAGATATTGGCGGTGATTCTTTGGAATGTGTGTCAGATATTGTATTTGCTAATCAAAACGGAAAAGACGGTATTATCCACATAAGCCCGTTCACTTGTATGCCCGAAATTATGTCACAAAACTTTTTCCCCGCAATGAGGGAAAATTGCGAAATTCCTATCTTGCCCTTAATTATGGACGAACAATCGGGTAAAGCAGGCTATATTACTCGTTTGGAAGCATTTGTTGACTTGATGAGAAGACGTAAAAGGAAAAAAGAACAAGAACAAAAACGAGAATTTGCTGCAATAGTCAAGTAATAGTTTTGTTCAGATTGAAATTTCAAGTCACGTGTGTACAATAACAAAATATTTACATAATTAAATTTTTTGACTAAAACCCGATTTTATAAGAAAATAAGTACACGTATGTCTAGCTAGATACTTGGGATAAGATTAAGTTAATGTACATTAAAGAAGTAGAAATAGATAACTTCAAATCTTTTGCAAACAAACTCACCATACCGTTTTTAAAAGGTTTTACCACTATTTCGGGTCCTAACGGTTCGGGTAAAAGCAACATTATTGACAGTGTGTTGTTTGCTCTTGGTTTGTCTACTTCTCGTACTTTACGTGCAGAAAAGATTTCTCAGCTTATTTCTACACATACACGCAGAAACGAAGCAATAGTAAAAGTTACTTTTGCTCCGGATGGAAATGAAGAAAAAGAGTTCAGCGTTGCACGTAAAATCAAAAAGTCTTCTCAGGGTTACAATTCTATCTATTATTTGAATGACAAAATTGTTACGCTTACTGATGTTCATTCAATTTTGGAAAAATACAACATTACTCCTAACAGTTATAACGTAATTATGCAAAATGACGTTATGTCTATTACGAACTGTTCTGACGTTGAGAGAAGAAAAATTATTGATGAAATTGCTGGGGTTGCTGATTTTGACCGTCGTATAGAACAGGCACAAAACGAGCTTGGTACGGTTGAATCACGTGTTCAAAATTCGCTTTTAATTTTGTCCGAAGTCGAAACAAGGTTGGAAACTCTTAAAGCGGAAAGAGAAGTTGCGCTAAAATACCAAAAACTGCGTGATGAAAAAATCGACCTTGAATCCAAAATTACTACGGTAAAATACTTTGATATCAAAAAGAATCTTGAACGCACGCATGAAAGTATTCTTGATGCTAACAAAAAGAAAAAAGAAGAAGAAAACAGACTTAAAAAACAAGATACAGAACTTTTAAAAGTAAAAGCAAAACTGGATGAGCTTTCAGACCTTGTAAAAGAAAAAGGCGAAGCAGAACAAATCGAGGTAAAAAAACAGGTTGAAGAACTTAAAGGTCAGGTGGATAGAAAAGAATCTGCTATTGTAATTGCGGACAAAGGGATTCAAGACAACCTAAAAACCATTGAAAATGCCAAAAACGGCATAGAAGACCTTAAAAAGAAAAAAGAACAAACGCAAGCCAATATTGAAGCTAAAAATCAGGAAATCAAAAACCTTGAAGATGAAAAAGCACTAAAACAAGAAGACTTGATGAAAACGCTTCAAGAAGTGGCAGGGCTTAACCAAAGTGCGGACAAATACGTTGCACAGCGTAACGAACTTCGCTCACAGTTGGAATCAATTAAAGACGAAGAAACTAAAATTATTCAGGCACAAGCTCCGCTTAAGGCAGAATTAAACAATATCGTAAAAGCTATTGAAGATGCAAAAACAAAAATAGCCGAGTTTGAAGACTTTAAACAAAATTTTGCAGGAAACAAAGACCGTGTTGAAGTTTTGGTAGAAGAACTTGGTAAAGAGCTGCAAGACTTTAAAACAATTCAGGAAAAAACCCTGTATGAACTTGATAAAACCAAAAACGAGTTAAATGATGTTCAATACAACATGCAAACGGCTTATCGCAAAATATCTCAAATGGAGGCACAAAAGCAAGCATTTGAAGATGTAAACTTCGGTAGGGCGGTTGATACTGTTTTAAATGCAAAAATCAAAGGTGTTCACGCTACGCTTGCACAATTGGGTCAAGTAGACAAAGAATATTCTACTGCGCTTGAAGTTGCAATGGGCGGCAGAATGGCAAACGTTGTTGTTGATGATGACGAAGTTGCAAGAGTTGCCATTGAGGTTTTAAAAAGTGCAAATGCCGGCAGGGCAACGTTTTTGCCGTTAAATAAAATCAATAAAGCGCCTCGTTCTTTAAGACTGCCAAAAGACAAAGGAGTTGTGGATTTTGCAATCAACCTTATTGATTTTGATGATGAATATTTAAATGTTTTCTTTCACGCTTTGGGCGAAACCCTTGTTGTGGAAGATTATAACAGTGCCCGCAAGCTTATCGGTCAGTACAGAATGGTTACTTTGACAGGTGAGTTGTTTGAAAAATCAGGTTCAATTTCGGGCGGTTCACAAAAACGTTCTGGCTTAAAATTCAGTCAAACACAAGATGATGAGCTTGCAAAATTTAAAGAAAGATTGCAAGGTTTTGAAAAAACATATGCAGAATTGAACAAGAAAAAAGAAGAACTTGAGCTCAAACTCGATAAGGTTAGAATTTCTTATTCAAACTCAATGACCGAGTACAACAAAGCGAAAATGGAGCTTCAAAACCTTGTAGCACAAGCGGATTCTAACGAGAATAATATCAAAGAAAAGCAGGAATATCTTACGCAAGCTGAACCGAGAGCTGCAAAAATCGAAAAAGAACTCGATGAAATGGAGCAAAAACTCGTTGCGTACAACGAACAGGTACTCAAACTTGATGAACAGATTAAAGAAATTGAAGCAAAAATGACACCTGAGGAGCTTCAAAATCTTAAAAAGCTTACAGAAGAAAAAGAAAACGCAATAAAAGCAATTGATTCAGCCATTTTACGTGCACACAACGAAATAGACGGTTTTAATAGAACAATTGTTTTCCATGATGATGTAATTGATACAAAAACAAAGGAAATTGCAAAACTTGGTTCTGACAATGAAATTTATGAGCAAGACAAAGTTAAATACAAAGCAGAGATTGTTGAACTTAAAGCGCAGATAGAAGTTCTTGATGCAAAAATCAAGGAGCTTGGGGAAACACTTATTGAATTGCAAACAGAACGTGATGCTGTTAATGCGCAATATCTTGAACTTGATAAAGAAAAAAATCTTATTGTTTTAAATATTGAAAAAGTTTCCGAACAAATTGAAGCCTTTAAAGCTCGCAGACGTGAGCTTGAGCCTCAGTTAGAGCTTGTTAAGGAAGAATTAAAAGAAAACGGTGTAGATATTTCAAATCTTGTTGAAATTGAAATATCGGTTGAAGAAATTACTGCTAAAATTCAGCGTTTGCAAAAGAGAATGGATGACTTGGGCGATGTTAACATGCGTGCTATCAAGTCTTATGATGAAGTTTCCGAGCGTCAAAACGAACTTAAAACAAAAATTGAAACATTGTCGAATGAAAAAAATCAGATTTTAGACAGAATGCAAGGTTATGAAAATCTTAAAAAAGATACGTTTATGAATACATACAACAACATAAACGATAACTTTAAAGAAATTTTTCACAGGCTGTCAGAGGGTGAAGGTACACTGGTTTTGGACAATCAGGAGCAGCCATTCTCCGGCGGTATGTCTATTGAAGCACAGCCGAGAGATAAGGAAAAAACCAGACTCAATCTTATGTCGGGCGGGGAAAAATCGCTTACCGCCTTGGCGTTTGTGTTTGCTATACAACGTTATTTGCCTGCGCCTTTCTATGCATTTGACGAGGTTGATGCAAATCTTGACGGTATCAATGTGGAAAAACTTGCCGATATGGTAAAAACTCAAGCAGAAAATACGCAATTTGTAGTAGTTAGTCACCGTAAACCTATGATAGAATCAGCTAATAGGACTATCGGGGTAACTCAAAAGGAAAAAGGTATAACCAGAGTAACAGGCGTAAAACTAAGGGATTAGTCTGGGGAATCAGGATTTTAATTAATGTCAGAGCCATTACAAACAAACATAAATAACGAATTTTACACAAATCAAAACACTGTTGCGGGGGCAAGAACGTTGGAAGAAATTAATATAATTTCTCAAACTCCGTCGGTTGCCGCAGAACAGGTTGACGGGATTGAAATTCTTGTAAACATGGCAAAAACAGGCAAAATTGACCCTTGGAATGTTGATATTGTTGATGTTACGGATAAATATCTTACACATCTTTTTCAAATGAAGGCTCAAAACTTGCGTCTTACGGGCAGAACGTTGCTTTTTGCCGCAATACTTTTACGCTTAAAATCCAATGTTTTGGAAGGTATTGACGTAAACCAAATTGAAGGTCTAAATGAAGAAGAACAAGTTGATGAGTTTGGACTTGAAGACGACGGTTGGGATGATAGTGAAATCAACACAAACAACGTTGTTTCTTTGGACGAGGTACTGCAAAGACGTACGAGTATCCGTTTGAATAGAAGCCGTACGGTTAATTTGAAAGACCTTATTAAACAACTGCAGTTTTATGAGGAATTGGACAGGAAACAAGCATTGAAAAATGCTCACGAACGTGCAAAAAGACGTGTCCGTTCTTATGCAAGGCTTACTCCCGATGATATTGTAAACCTTGCTCACGATGAATATATCGAAAAAAGCGTTGAGGTTTTGCACGAAAACCTTAAAAAGATTTTTGAAACTCAAGACAAAGTAGAGCTTACAACACTTACGCTGTTGGGCTTGGATAAGATTTCGGCTTATATTGCTTTGTTGTTTTTAACAGCTGACCCTGAGGCTGATATTGACGTGTATCAGGAAGAATTTTACGGCGAATTGTATGCCGTACCGTATAAAAATAAATTGGTATAATTTTGTCATTGCGAAGCTAAAAGCCACGGGTGTCATGACAATCTGTCACCTGAAACAATCTCAAGTAAAGTTGCTTACTATTTATTGTCATTCCGAACTTGGTTCCCTTGTCAAACAAGTTCAGGGTCACGGTTATTTGGAAATTGTACAAATCCGCAAAAAAAATCGGCTTTTTCTGTTCAGATTAAGCCGAGATGGATAGAATTAGTATTACGGAGTTTATAGAGGAGTTTACACATGCATGAAATCTTAGCAAAATATAATTTGCTACTTTTGTAGAAAAATGTTAACAAATGTAAACCCGAGTTTATAAAATGTGTCATTTTGATGCACTAAGTGTTGTAAGAGGCAACGATATTGCTATGTTCAGTATCTTACAAAATTGCATAGTTGGTCAGATTCTGAACTAAATTCAGCATGACAAAATTAATCGCAAGGATGTGGCGATTCCGAAGTTCAGTGTGACAGGGTTGAATTGCGAATATGTTTAGCGCGTTTCATTAATCATTTTTTGTAAATAGCTGTATTTTGGATAATAAGTGTTGGGGTCTTCTTTTGCTGCACGAAGTTCTTCTGAGCAACTTATAAATAAATTTGTCAAAACAGGGTCAAATTGCGTTCCTGAACAACGTTGAATCTCATCTATTGCAGTTTCGTGTGACAATGCTTTTCTATACGAGCGAGTAGAGGTCATTGCATCATAAGTGTCGGCAAGAGCAATGATTCTGCCTGAAATAGGTATTTCTTCACCTTTTAAGCCATAAGGATAACCTTGACCGTCCCAGCGTTCATGGTGTGCACGCAGCCAGTTTGAAACAACAGTCAATTTTTTTATGCCCATAAGCATTTTTTCGGCTTGTGCAGGGTGTGATTTCATTACTTCGTATTCTTCATCAGTCAGTTTTCCGGGTTTACAAAGAATACGTTGCGGAATTCCTATTTTGCCTATATCGTGCAACAATCCCGCTGTTTCTATTTCTTCAAGCGTTGTATCATCAAGATTCAGCTTTTTTGCCAGTATTAACGAATACATTGTTACTCTCAACGAATGACCATGGGTGTACGGGTCTTTGGCATCAAGTGCGGAAGCAATGAGTTTTATCGTTTTATAAAAAAGTTCTCTTAAATCTTTTAAAATAACGGTTTTATTATTAACCAAATCAAACTTTTTAATGCCTGTTTCTATTGTCAGCTTTAATTCTTCGGGGTCAAACGGTTTGACGATATACTGATACAGGTGACAATCGTTGATGGAGTCCACAATCGCATCCACATCAAGGTGTCCTGTGAGTAAAATTTTAACAATATCGGGATAATATTCGGAGGTTCTTTTTAAAAATTCTGTTCCTTCCATTTCCGGCATTTTTTGGTCGCTGACAATTAAGGCAATTTCGTTGCCTTTTCCTTCCACTATTTCAAGCGCTTCTTTCCCGTTGGATGCGGTTAGTATATTATAGTCATGATGAAGTGTGCGGCGCAAAAGTTGCAGATTGTTTACTTCATCGTCAACTAATAAAATAGTGTGTTTTTCAGTTTTGGGGTTTAATTGAAGAATTTCTCCGAGACTGTTCTCAAAAGTATCTTCTTTTAATAAAGTAAAATTGTTCATACATACACCATAATACTCTATTTATTTCGACATTTTTTAGCCAAAACTTTAGCTGTATTCTCGATATTTTTACATTTCTTTAAAATACAACTTATAGTGTATTATATATTACTTTTGGGATAAATAAAATACGACAATTAATTTAAAATTATTGAATTTTTCGGTAATATTTTGAAAAGTTGAATAGGTGCGAAACAAAATTGGTTACCCTGCGTAAAAAAATCTGGAACTTGTCCCGCCTTCACCAATTTTAAGTCTTACAGGTTTTAAACACTTTGGGCAGCGTCCTACATATGCCGTGCCTTCTTTGTTTTTATACAATCTTCCATAAACGCCGCAACAGCTAAACATTACTCCTACAAAATTTTTGGTAGACGGATTTTCATACATAATTTTAGACAATTGACTCCGATTATTTATTGAATGAGTGTTGGTGATGATACTTATGAATTAATAGTTTTTATCATTCATTAAATATTATAATTGATATAATTATTCCGACAATACTTGTGGAATATCTACATCAGGTTTGCCTAATACTCTAACCAATTCCAAAACAGATGCTTTCATTTGGCATTTTTGAGATGTTCCGTTAAAAAAGTCGGTGTAAAAACAACCTTCGCAAACACAACCTCTTTTGTAACATTCAAGAGCTGTGTTGGTCCATCTTCTTACAGCTATAGATCTACCCATGTCTCTGCTTCTAAGCACTAATCTTCCTCCCGAAAAGTCTCCTAAGTTTTGTATAGGATTTTTAAAAAAAATGGAATCCCCAATCCTTTTATTTGACTTATGCCCTTAAATACTGCTGTATTGAGCATAAATCGTTTCCCTGTTTTTATTATATAGACAAAAACCCTTTTTACAAGCCAATCATGACCAATTATTAAGATTTATTGCACATGTCTTTTTTCTTGAAATGCTTGAATTACAAGGTTTGTATAAATCCGTAATTCAGACGATGACATGCTTTGAGAGGTTTGGCATCATGTAAACCATGTCATAGCACATGTTTACATGATTTTTGGTATGATTAAGAAATGTAAATATTTGCTTTTTGAAAGGGTGGAGAAGGACGTAAATTAACGTAAATTAACAAATTTGAACACTTGTAAAAAATAGTCTATATTTTATTATGGGTGTATTCTATATTGTCCTATAAAGTATGGCTTTAAGACAACGGAACAAACCTACAAGCTCTTTTAACTAGGGCTTTTAGATAAAAACAGACTTGTTTATTATGCAGGTTAAAGTGTAGTCGAGTTAATTGGCTATAAAATCAGACTGAGGGGAAACCATTGGAGAATAATTATTTTAAACTTTTTATAGATGATTTGAGCAGGCTGTGGAATGGTCTGGATACAACACAAAAAATGGGGATTGTTATTCTTAGTGCAATAACACTTTTTGCAAGTTCCTTTTTTATAATGAAAGCTATGGAGCCTAATTGGTCTGTTTTATACTCTGATTTGTCACCGCAAGATGCTGCGGCTGTATCTGAAAGCTTGAAAAAAAGCGGTTATGCTTTTAAACTTTCTTCCGACAAAAAAACCGTTATGGTTCCTCAAGAATTGCAAGACGAATTAAGGATTTACGTTGCTGAAAATAATCTAATTCAAGATTCTTCTCCGGGCTTTGAGCTTTTAGATGCAATGCAGCTGGGTTCTACAGATTTTAAAAATAAGTTAACAAAACAGAGAATTTATCAAGGTGAGCTTACCCGTTCTATTGAAAAAATGAGTGGTGTGAGAAAAGCAAGAGTACAAATTGCAGACCCCGAACGTTCTGTTTTTCAAGATAAAGACGATGCTCCGACAGCGTCTGTTATGCTAATTTTAGAACCGGGATACAAGTTAAAAACTTCTCAAATTAAAGCAATTAAGAACCTTGTTGCTTATGCTATACCGAGATTGATACCGGAAAAAGTTTTTATTACTGATCAAAGCGGTAACAATTTGTCTGATGATATTGAAAAAAATTCCAATGATATTGAAAGTTACAAAACCAACTTTGAAAATCAAACAGCGAAGAAAATTCAAGATGTTTTGGATAAAATTGTAGGACCTGACAACGCTTCTGTTCAGGTTAGTGCAGATATAGATTTTAATTCAACACGTTCTACAATTGAAAGTTATCTGCCTGTAGGTGACAGTCAGCAAGGTGTGTTGACTTCTTCACAAACGGAAACGGAAAATTACGAAAATCCAAACCCTAATACTTCGGGAATTGCTACGGGAACAAACAATCCTCCGCCCGTCAATCCGCAAAACGGTACTACAAAAAATCTCAATTATCAAAAAGAAAAAACTTCTGCAAATTACAGTGTATCTAAAGAAGTTAAACAAATAATTTATGCTCCGGGGTCAGTAAAAAGAATGACAGTTGCAGTTGCGGTTAATAAGATTTTGACTGCGGAAGAAAAAGAAGAACTGACAAATCTTATAGCTTCTGCAAGTGGTGCAGATATGAATCGTGGGGATGTTATTAATGTGACAAGTCTTGAGTTTTCGGCTAAAGAAAATGTTCAAGCCGCAGTTGAAAAAGAAGCAAAAGAATTTAAGTCACAGCAAACTCAAGAAATGGTTGTAAACAAAGTTGTACCTATGATGGTAATTCTTATTCTTGGTGTGGTTGCTTTGTTTGTATTCCGTTCATTATTTGGAAAAACAGGTGATATTGTTGATGAATTTGATACTTCTTATCAGGAACAACAGCAACAAACTATTACCGATAACTTGATTGACAAGTTTGAAGTTGAATCGTTGCCTCAAATCGAAGCAAAACTTAACCCTGAACTTGACAAATTAAAAACTGATTTGACCGATACAATTATGTCAGATCCGACTGAAGCAGCAAAAATACTTATTTCGTATATTAAGGATTAATAAAATATGGCAGAACTAACCTATGAAGCAATGACACAAAGACAAAAAGTTGCAGCGTTATTAATTGCGCTGGGTCCTGCCACTGCTTCCGAAATTTTAAAAAATATCAAAGAAGATGACATTTTGGAGCAAATTACTTTTGATATTGCAAGTTTGAATAAAGTTCCGCCGGATATTTTAAATCGGGTTATGGAAGAATTCCATTCACTTTTTTTGGCAAGTGATTATTTGTCTTCCGGCGGTACAAATTATGCAAGGACTTTGTTGGAAAAAGCTTATGGTGCTGAACAGGCTCAAAATATGCTTGGTCGTTTGGTTAATCTTTTGACAACAAACCCATTTCAATTTTTTAATGATGCCGACCCTTCACAACTTGCAACTTCTTTTCAAAATGAAAATCCACAATTGATTGCGCTTATTTTGGCATATTTAAAACCTGAAAATTCCGCAAAAGTATTGAACAGCCTTCCGCCTGAAGTTCAAGCACAGGTGGCATTTAAAATTGCTGATATGAGTTCGACAAATCCGGAAATTATTTCAGAAATTGAAAAAATTGTAGAAGGGAAATTTTCATCTGTTGTTGCGCAAGATTTTTCCAAAGCCGGTGGTGTTGGCGCATTGGCTAGTATTTTGAACCGTTCTGACCGTGCTACGGAAAAGAATGTATTGGAATATTTAGAAATCAAAAACTTGGAACTTGCAGAAGGTGTAAGAGAGTTGATGTTCGTATTTGAAGATATCTTACAACTTAAAGATAATGCAATTCAAAGAATTATACGTGAGGTTGAAACCAAAGACCTTGCAATTTCTTTAAAAGGTGTTAGAGAAGAAATTAAAGACAAAATTTATAACAATATGTCAGAGCGTGCTCAAGCAATGCTTAAAGAAGAACTTGAGTATATGGGACCTGTTAGAGCCAAAGAAGTTCAGGAAAAACAAACAAAAATTGTTGGTATTATTCGTGCATTGGAATCTGCAGGTGAAATTGTTATAACACGTGATACTGCTGAGGATGAATACATTGAGTAGGATTGAAGGTAAAAACATCAATTTTGGCAGTTCTTTTGTGCTAAATGCTGAGGGCAAAACCAGTCTTAACAAAGAAATTTCTGATGCAGGTTTGATTGCAGATTCTATTGTTTTAGAAGCAAAAAAGCAGGCTCAGGTGATACTTGCCCAAGCTCAAGAACAAGCACAGCAAATGATTGCACAGGCGCAAGAGCAAGCAAGGGCTTCGCAAGATGAAATCACTGCTGAGTGGCGGCGTAAAGGTTACGATGAAGGTTATCAAGACGGCAGCGAAAGAATTATTTCCGACATGGAGGATTTAATTTATAATATCAATAATTTTGCAAAATGCAGATTTGAAATTAAAAACAGAATCATAAAATCTTTGCATAAGGATATTTTAGAGCTTGTTTTGGAAATTTCTCAAAAAATATGTAAAACTAACATAATACAACGTGACGAAGTTTTGGAAAATACAATAATAGACGCAATTTCACACCTAAAAGAAAAAGAAAATGTTACTGTAATTGTTAACCCTGAAATGGCGGAAAAAATTTATGCTATTTCAGAAGATATAAAAAATGCTGTTCATACATTAGAAAGTGTGAAAATTATTGAAGATTCTTCTATTTCGCCGGACGGTACAATTGTAGAATCCGTCGGTTCAAGAATAGATGCCAGAGTTAGTGCGCAAATTGAACAATTGGCGCATAAGTTGTTTGACAGCTTAAATTCAACTTCTGAAACGGAGCTTGCAAAAGAACTTGAAGATGTTGAACCTCAAGATAATATTGAAGAAATATCTTATACTGTTGATGAGTTGACCAATGATAAGCCTGACGAGATATAAAAACACAATACAGCAAACGGAAACCATGCAGGAAGTCGGCAAGGTTATACAGATTATCGGTCTGATTATTGAGGCTGACGGTCCAAAAGCAAGCATAGGTGATTTATGCTATATATATAACAAACTTGATGCAGAACCTATTTGGGCAGAGGTTGTAGGCTTTAAGACACAAAAAATCCTTCTTATGCCGTTGG
Source organism: uncultured Clostridia bacterium (assembly GCA_945946765.1). Classification (GTDB taxonomy): domain Bacteria; phylum Cyanobacteriota; class Vampirovibrionia; order Gastranaerophilales; family Gastranaerophilaceae; genus Limenecus. Next base: position 3,896 of record CAMEWS010000011.1, on the reverse strand, counting down.
GGTCTATGGAGGGTTTGATGCCCGGAGCGGTTGTTATTAACACAGGTTCTTCAATGAAAATAAAAGTCGGACCTCAGCTTTTGGGAAGGGTTTTAGACGGTCTTGGCAGACCTATCGACAATCTTGGCGAGATTAATTCGCAATCTTTGTATTCAACTCAAGCAGATATTATAAATCCTTTAAACAGACAGTTAATCAGAACTCCGATATCGTTGGGGATTCGGGCAATAGACGGATTTATTACGGCAGGTAAAGGGCAAAGGCTTGGTGTATTTGCGGGTTCAGGGGTAGGTAAATCTACTACGCTTGCGATGATGGCAAAAAACACTAATGCTGACCTTAACGTTATTGCTTTGATTGGGGAACGTGGACGTGAGGTGCGTGAATTTATTGAGTCAACTTTAGGACCTGAGGGAATGAAGCGTTCTATTGTTGTTGTGGCAACGTCTGAACAGCCTTCGCTTGTAAAAATCAAAGCGGGTTTTGTTGCTACGGCAATTGCGGAATATTTTAGAGATCAGGGCAAGGACGTTTTGTTTATGCTTGACAGTGTTACCCGTATTGCTATGGCGCAAAGGGAAGTCGGGCTTGCAGTAGGTGAACCCCCTGCAACAAGAGGTTATACGCCTTCTGTTTTTGCACTTATGCCAAAGCTTTTGGAACGTGCCGGAAGCAATGAATATGGTACAATTACAGGGCTTTATACAGTCCTTGTAGAAGGGGATGACTTTAACGAGCCGATTTCCGATACGGCAAGAAGTATTCTGGACGGACACATTATGCTTTCTCGTGAATTGGCACACAAGAACCATTATCCTGCGGTTGATGTTTTGCAAAGCGTAAGCCGTGTTATGAAAGAAGTTACTTCAAAAGACCACGTAAGTGCCGCCGGAAAAATAAGAACATTACTTGCCGCATACAAAAAGAATGAAGATTTGATTAATATCGGGGCATATGTTAGTGGTGCAGACCCTGTCACTGATCAGGCAATAAAATATATGCCTATGATTAATCAGTTTTTGCAACAAAAAACCGATGAAAAAACAGAGTATGAAAATACGATTGAAGCATTAATGCAGCTTGGCAGTCAGATAAGTTTATAAGGACGAATTATGGAATATAAAAAATACATTTTAATATTATTTATTACATTAATGATAATACCTGTAGGTATATTTATAGAACATATATCTGACAAATCCGCAAAACTTACACAGGAAGAACAAAAAAAATACGATGAAGCAATTGAAAAAGCTGACGAGCATGTGTTTTTTGGTGAAGATGAAAAAACAATTGATACGCTTAAAGAAGCTGAAAAGATAAATCCTGAGGATGTTCAAACATTGTATAGACTTTCATCTGCTCAATATAATGCAAAACAATATGAAGAAGCTGAAAAAACTTTCAAAAAATTGGAATCATCAGAAAGAAATAATGCAAATTATTGGTACTTGAGAGCTGAAAATATTAGTAATATCCCTGATAATTTGACTAATATAAAATTGGCGGTTAAATACATTGAACAATGCAATAAAAAAGCGCCCGTAAACTATGAAAAAGCACCGATTGAATTGGAAACAGAAGCCAAAATTTATTTGCAGGAATATAAGTATTACCGAAAACTTAGAGCCGATGACCAGCCTGCATCAAAAAATGAAATTGTCGCAAAAACAAAATTTTTAAAGGTCATAGATGAATTTAAAAATAACCGTTACGCCCAAAATGACAGTCATTGGATTACTATACGGGATGATTTGTATAATCAATACATATTCTTTCCTAACGGAAATTATAAAAGTCCGTTTAATAATGCCCCTGAGCTGGAAAAATTTGTACCTACTCAAGAAGATTATGAACATTGGCAAGAATTAAAAAATAATATGCCTAAAAAAGTTTGATATTTTATTAATATCCGCTTCTGTTTTAACAGCAAATGAAATATTTAAAACCAATCCTCTTTAATCTTCTTCATTTGTATAATCAATATCTAACTGCATAAGGATATCCTCTAATGGCATTTCCAATGCACGGGCATATTTTATTAACGTTGTAAATTTTAAATCAACAAGACCGTTTTCGACACGACTTACGGTTGCTGTTGTCATGTCGTTTTCGTACGCAAACATGTTAAGAGATTTTTTCTTATTCTCTCTTAACGTTTTAAGATAACTTCCCAATAATTTTATTATCTCTTTTTCACCTTGTTCCATATACGTAAATATAAAGCAATAAAGCATTGTATATATTACGCTTGCGTAACCCAGAATAAAATTATCGGGAACATTTTTTTTGCAATGTGGTCTAATAAATCATAAAAAAGATTTATAAAAAAGAGTAGAGGAAGTCAGAAATGAACAATACAGCGCAAGATTTTGCGTTATATCCGCTGTGTAGAAATATAGATAATGACAATAAATTATTAACCGAAACAGTTGAGGAAAATATTCAAAACGCAAAATATGAAAGCGAAGAGGTGAGCATTGAGCCAATAGAAACTTTTAGCACGATAGTAAAACAAAATGATATATTACAAAACTACTTAAAAGATATAGGAAGAATAAAGCTTTTAAAAACTTCTGAAGAACAAGAACTTGGTAAAATTATCAAAGAAGGAAAAACGAAACTCGCCGAAATTGCAAAGAAAAAACTGGTTCAAGCAAACCTTAGGCTGGTGGTGAGCATTGCAAAAAAATACATTGGTCAGGGTGTTTTGTTTATGGATTTGGTGCAAGAAGGTTCACTCGGTTTGATGAAGGCTGCTGAAAAATTTGATTACACCAAAGGTTTTAAATTCAGTACTTATGCAACATGGTGGATAAAACAGTCAATTGTGCGAGCTATTTCAAACCATTCTCGAACAATAAGAATACCGGTGCATATGACCGACAAAATACGCCTGTATAAAAAAACAGTTTTACAGCTTTCGCAACAATTCCATAGAGAACCGAGTATTGAGGAGATAAGTAAACAATTAGGGATTTCTGTTAAAAAAGCGGAAAACATTAAAAATGCAATTTTTAAAGACCCTGTAAGCCTTGATACTCCTATTGCCGAAGATCTTGTTCTTGAAGATTATGTTGCGGATGAAAGTTATCGCACACCTGATTCTAAAGTTCAGCAAATTTTTTTGAACAAAGATGTTATGAATATGCTTGAATTTTTAAACCAAAGAGAAAAACATATTTTGATAAACAGATTCGGTTTAAACGGCAACAGCAAAAAAACACTCGAAGAAATCGGGAAAAATATGGGGTTTTCTAAAGAACGAATAAGACAAATAGAAAACATTGCATTAAAAAAACTTAAAGACAAAAATGAGATTTTGTATTTAAAAGATTATTTGAATTAAAAAGCTTGAGAAGACCGCCAATTCTTCTTAAAGCTTAATTGGGTGAAGCAAGTGCCATTGGCTGATTGTGGTCGTATTCTGCTCACTTTTCAAAAAATGTTAAGAATTTTTGTATTACAAAAATTCTTAACAACATCTTAAACTCCTTAGTGACGCTATTTTACAGCAAAGCCAAAAGCTTTGCTTTTTTTTGCGGATTTTGTGCGGGCACGCCGTGTGCTTAGCACCCAGTGCCCATGTGAACAAGGTTGATGAAGTGGAAAATTTTTAGTATAAAAATTTGAAACGGAATACTTAACCTTGTGAACGCCAATAATCCAAGAGCGGATTTGCCTTCTTTTTCGGCTGAGCTGTGGCGAAGCCTGAAAAATGGCGTCACGGATAAGCTTAAAACATCATAGTTGTAATGATTAGTAAATAGTGACTAGTGCGGCTGTGGTATAAAAAACAGGGTGTAGAATTTGACTGACTTGCATAGTGAATCTTTTTTACGTTCATTTCTTTTCTTTTGGGTGGCGTGGCAAAAGAAAAGAAACGAACCAAAGAA
>CAMEWS010000010.1 GCA_945946765.1 uncultured Clostridia bacterium | reverse complement strand
TGTCATCCCGATTTTTTGTATATTCCAAAGCATAAAGGACAAGATTACATCTTGTCAGATTTCTCTAAAAATTACGCTTACGCTATTTTTAGGAATATCTGATAGGTCATTGTAATACTCAAACAAGTTTTCGTAAACACTGACCTGTCATCCCGATTTTTTGTATATTCCAAAGCATAAAGGACAAGATTACATCTTGTCAGATTTCTCTAAAAATTACGCTTACGCTATTTTTAGGAATATCTGATAGGTCATTGTAATACTCAAACAAGTTTTCGTAAACACTGACCTGTCATCCCGATTTTATTTTATCTGGTTATATCAAGGTTTTTAGGCTTTCTTCATCTTCTATGTGTCCATTATGTGTCCAATTTAAATTATCTAACAATGCAAGAGTCTTTCCTCGCATATTTTTATACGTAACAATAACTACAAATACACTATTGAAAAAATTTTTTCTGTTATATGATATTTTTATTAAGATTAAGGTAGGAGTAATTAAATAAATTATGAAAAAGATTTTATCAGTGATTTTTTGCAGTATAGCGTTGATTAGTTTTGGTAGCGTTGCTTTTTCTAAACAAAAAAATGTATCATCCGTTAATACTGTTCATGATGCTCAGTATTATATGAATCTTGGAAAAGATTATGAATGGAAAAATAACAAATTAGGAGCAATTGACATTTATACAAAGGCATTGCAAATTGATCCTGATTTCGATGAAGCAAGAGAAGCCAGAGTAAAGCTTTTGTATTTCAATGGAAGATATAGCCAAGCTATGGAAGATTTCAATTATTTTTATAATAAATTACCTAAATATGGTCCATCAGCTTTTTATCAATTTCGTATAAACAGCAAGCTTCAATTGGGTATGATTGAAGAAGCATTTGACGATATGTATGAGGTTGTTCTTGTATATGGCGGTCAGGCAAAGGTACTTGATGAAATGTTTGCAATGATTCAACAATATCCTGCGTTGCAATATAGATTGTGTCCTTCGGCTCATACTGATTTGATTTATAAATACAGAGCAAAAGCTAAATTGATGGATGATTATGCTGAAGTTTTTCTTGATGAAAAATATGGTATGAAGAATATGCAATATTATAAATTTTTCCATGATGTTGCTAAAGCTATGACTTCAATGATGAATGGACAAGAAGTTCTGGAAGTTTCTCCTTACAGATATTCTCCATCTGAAGGTTCAACGGTAGAAGTAACTTATTAATAATTTTTATAATTTAAAAAACACCTTTTGTTTAAATAAAAGGTGTTTTTTTATTCTTCAAACCATTCGATTAATGGTTTGGATTCGCCAAAATAAATATCGTATTTTTTTTCAAATTCGGGATTAGTTAAAAATTTGTAACTTATGTTAAAGCCGAGCGGTTCTTCTTTGACGTTTAATTTTTTGTATTTACGAGTTGAAATTTTTCTTGTTCTAATATTTAAAACATTTGAGTAATTTAGCCCTATATCTGAACAAAACGGAGCTTTAATGTTGTTGTTTTCATCATATGTCATAAGCCCGAAGGAACGGCACACTATACCTCTGTACTCATATACACTGCAAGCATTGTTTATGAGAAAAGGACAATCATACAAAAATTTTTTACCTTTGTATTTTTTCTTTTTTGCAAGTGTATCGGCAAGATTTTTGTTTATTATATCTTGTGTTTCCTGCGGTAGGGTTACTGCGCCTTGTAACAGATATTGTGCTTCCAATAACGAATATGGAAATTGTGCATGTTTGCAACAGTGACAGCATCCTTCTTTACAAAATATAAAAGGCTTTTGGTTATTAAAAAATTTATCTAATTTTTCATTTAAAAATTCAAGATAGTTTTTATAATTATTCAACATTATATTATTGTAAATCAATACATAAAAAAAGAGAACAGAAAATATTCTGCTCTCTTTTCTTTATCATAAATCTTAGATAATTAGAATACGATTTGTAATTCTTCACCAGGATTTAAGCTAGATTCGTTAGAATACTTAGGTACTAACAAATATCTGATTTCGTCAGTAACTTCGTAAACAACACCGAATGTGCCGCTAACAGCGAGTTTGCAAAGGTCAAATACACCTTTACCAACAGTAACAAAAGCGTTACCAACATTTTTTACGCCTGCAACAGGTTGAAGTGAGAAAGTGTCAACAAATACGTTAGACAAGTTGTCACCCAATTGTTCTAAACCATTGCCGGTTACGTTAGCAGCAGATGCAGCTGTTCTTCCTGCTACACCAACGACTCTTCCTGCACCTGAAAGTGGGAATCCTAAGAGTCTTGCAAGAATGTTAGGATTTTTCAACACATCAGCTTGTGCTTGAGAAAGGTTGCTTGGGAATTTAACGCATTGGTCACCGTTTTTCAATTCTGTAAATTTAACTTTGAGGTATCCTGCATTATTTACTCCCGGTCTTGAAACTTCAACAACTTCGCCTTTTACAACAGAACCTGCAGGGAAGTTTTGACCTGAAACTGTTACATCTTTAGTTGTTTTTGCAGAGAATTTATCACCTGCATTAGATGTTCTTGCTGACAATCTGTCTGCAATTTTTATGCTGATAACAGTTGGAGCATAGTTTTTAATGCTGTTAGATGCATTAGCATCTCTTTTAATAGAGTTGCTGAATGCCCAGTCTTGTCTTAATGCGCCAACAAGGTATGCAACTTGTTCTTTTGAAAGGTATTCATCGTTGTTTACTTTGTCAGGATTTGGTACAGATTCTAACAAATCTGAAGCAACAACTTCTTTTGTAGGAGCAATAGCCCATCTTGGAATGTGATTAATGCTTTTTCCTTTAAATTCAGGTACAATGAGACTTTTGTCTGTCGGTACATTGATTAATTGAGCAATTGTAGCAAAAACTTCTGCTTTTGTTACAGGTTGGTCAGGTCTGAATTTATTGTCAGGATAACCAATCATAACACCGGCATTAAGGGCGCCGTTAATCCAATCTTTAGCCCAATAATCAGCTGAAATATCATTATATTTGCTGTTTTTTACGCTGCTTTTGAGGTTAAATCCTTCTGACAAAATAACTGCCAATTCAGAACGTAATACAGGCATTTTTTCATTAAAGCCAGCAGCACCTTGATTTTCTTTGATAATAGACATTACATCTTTAACAAAAGAATCAATTAAAACTTTGTCTTTTTTTGCAACACCAATGTGGTTTGTTGATTTAACAATTTTTCCGCCTGTTACATAAACAGCATCAGAAGAAACTGCTTCTTGTGCTTGAGAACCAAAAAGTGTCGGATGTGCATAAGCTTCTACTTTTTTTGTTTTTTCGCAGTTGCAATCTGTTGCAAATGCTGCTGCAGATACAGCAAAAACTACCAAAGAAGAAGCAAGTAATTTTTTAAGATTTCTCATAAAATTCTCTCCTAATTATACTTCCATCTTTTTTTTGACTACACCTTATTATCCGTTGATTTGGTTTAATAGTCAAGTTGAATTTGATATCTAATCTAGTGTCGTAATTGCTGCCGACTGAACGTAGCCAGCAATTACTCACCTTTTCAAGACGCCACTCAAAAAATTCGTTCACGTCACTTCGTTCCTTATCACGAATTTTTCTCGGACAATTTTAAATTTAATACATCTTTTATTTTTATAGCTTTCTTGTTATAATTTTCTTTCGAATATTGAGTAAAGCGGAAACATTTGTTATGGGAATTAATATCAAAAAAAATAATATAGATGAGTTGTTCTTAAACCTTACGGAAAATCCTACGGGTATGGAAAACAAGGATTTTCGTCTTCAGTTGAGTACAATATATCAGTTATTTGAAGATGAGTTTGAAGATGCTTTTGTCGGTAAAAATACTCCGCTTAGGAATACTCATTTCTATTTACTTGAAAACGGTGATTTCTTTGTTACTCCCACAAACAATTTTGATTTTTATGCAAAATCTAAAGGTTCTTTGTTTCGTTTTCGTTCCGAGATAAAAGAAATTGAAGTTAACGGCGTAAAACAGGATATGATTGGTTATGTAATCAAACAAGATATTATTTTTGATTACTTTGCAAGCTTTAATGTTATTCTTGATTTTGAGGATGGTTCGGATTCATTCAATTATTTGAATAAATTTTGTTATTCAATAATGAAAATAGTTGAAAAACTTCATTTTATCCCTGTTGTGAAGCATACTGAAAATCTTTTTCAAATAAGATATGAGGTATATAAAAACAATAAAGAGGTAACACTGGCAATAAATTCTGTTAAAAATGAAATTCCGTCGGATTTTATTGTGAATTCAGAAAAATACGGTTTTGCAAAACTCTTGGACAGTTTCTTGAACTATACTGTTTTTAAATTTCTTCATATTAAAGCTACTAAATTTAAAGATGCAAAATCGGCTGTTTATTTTATTAAAGATGCTTGGAACAAAAGATTTTTCCGAGGAACGGATTTTGCTCTTGCCATATCTGAGTGGTTAGATGAGATTTATATTGGTAAATATAATATTTTACCGGAGTTTGAAATTGTTAAAATTACTGATGATGATTATCAATTAAAGATAAATATTAAAAATAAAATTACTAATGAGAAATACAGAATGGACGATATTTATGCCGAAACTGTTCATTTTGACGATTATACAAATCAGGAAATAGCTGATTTGACAGAAAAACAATTAAATTATGTTTCACGTTATTACCCCGAGTTGGAGAACTTTTTTGAAGACGGTAAAAGGGGTAAGCAATTTGAATTAAATATGGATTTGAACGAAGTTTATAAAATTATTGCTCAAATTTCATATTATTTGCAAAAGGCTTCAATTGATGTTGTTTTACCTGATGGTATTGATAATATTATTACTCCTCGTGCATCGATTAATGCAAAAGTTAAGGCTTCGAGAATGTCGGAGCTACGTGATATTTTAACCTCTAATGCTGCATCGGCTTCGGGGTTAAATGATTTGTTTGAATTTTCATACACAATTGCAATCGGTGATGATAAGATTTCCGTGGAAGAATACGAAGCTTTAACAAAAGATGCGCAAGGGTTAATTAAATACAAAGATCACTATGTATTGATTGACAGAGAAGAAAATGCAAAGCTGATTGAAAAAGTTAAACATCCAAAAATTACTGAAAAAAATAAAATGGAAATTCTTCATGCTGCTTTGTCTGCTCAAATGGATGATTACGATTTTGATTATGATGAAGCCTTTGCAAACATTTTGAAGGATTTAACAAAAACCGAAGAAGTTGCACCGCCGGAATCTTTAAAAAATGTTCTGCGTCCATATCAGGAACGTGGCTTTAAATGGCTGCATACAAATATTAAAAAAGGTTTCGGCTGTTGTATGGCTGATGACATGGGGCTTGGTAAAACTATTCAGGTTATAAGTTTTATTCTTAAACAAAAAGAAACGGGTGAATTAAAACAGCCTGCTTTGGTTGTGTGCCCTACAACATTGCTCGGTAACTGGGTAAAAGAAATAAAAAACTTTGCTCCATCAATAAATACGTCAGTTTATCACGGTATAGACAGACAGCTTGATACAAAAGCCGATGTAATTATTACAACTTATGCTATTTTGAGAATTGATGTTGAGCAAATTAAAAAACAAAAATGGTCAATGCTTATCATTGACGAAGCTCAAAATATTAAAAACCCTGATACTTCTCAAACTCAAGCCGTGAAACAAATCAAAGCGGCAAATAAAATTGCGATGACCGGTACTCCCGTAGAAAATAAGCTGACGGAGTTGTGGAGTATTTTTGACTTTATCAACAGAGGATATTTAGGGTCAATAAGAGATTTCCAAAAGGGCTATGCTATTCCTATTGAAAAATTTAAACAAACAAACAGAGCGGAAAAACTTCGTATGGCAATTTCTCCTTTTATTTTAAGAAGGTTAAAAACCGATAAATCAATTATTTCCGATTTGCCTGATAAAGTTGTTCTTAATGAGTATTGCTATTTGACAAAAACTCAGGCTGCTTTGTATCAAAGTGTGCTTGATAACTTAATGTCGGATATCTCAAAGCTTAACGGCATAAATAGACGAGGTATGATTTTTAAACTAATTACTGCCTTGAAACAAATTTGTAATCACCCTTATCAGTATTTAAAAACGGGCGATATATCAAAAGATGTGTCAGGTAAAGCTGATAAACTCGTTGATATCACAAAACAAATTTTAGAAAATGAAGAAAAAACTTTGATATTTACTCAATACAAAGAAATGGGTAATATTTTATCTACAATTTTGAATGACGAACTTGGCGTAAATCCTTTATTTTTTCATGGGTCGTTAAATAGATCACAACGTGATGAATTGATTAAAGATTTTCAGGAAAATAAAGATTCAAATGTCATGATTCTTTCTTTAAAAGCAGGCGGTACAGGTTTGAACCTTACAGCGGCAACAAATGTTATTCATTATGACCTGTGGTGGAACCCTGCGGTGGAAGATCAAGCCACCGACCGTACATACAGAATCGGACAGGATAAAAATGTAATGGTACACAGGTTTGTAACGCTGGGCACTTTTGAAGAAAAGATTGATGAAATGATTAACAACAAGAAAGATCTCGCAAATGTGGCTGTATTTGAAGGTGAAAAAATCATTACGGAACTTTCTGATGAAGAAATTTATAAAATCTTCTCACTTGGAGTGTAGGTGTTATTTTTGAGTTGTGTTTAATTCAACTTCTTTTAATACGTCTTCAGGGTGAACTATATTTATGGAAGTGGGAACCACAGGGACATCTTCTGCTTTTTCATTCGGCTGTTGATTAGTTGTGGGAATAGTATTTTGTTCAGGTGTGTGTTCTTGAATGTTATCTTCTCCCTGTTGATTATCTTCAAGGTCTTCTGCATCTGAGGATTTGAATTTTAAAATGAATACAGTATCTTTCTTGATTTCTATGTCTTTGCCTTCTTCTATGTAAGAAAGTGGAGAATCTTTGTATACTTGTACAACCCCCGACTTTATGCGATTGTTTTCAGGGTTTTTCCACATGCCTTTTACAAGCGATACCCCTTGTGACAATAAAGGAACATGAAAGAGCATTCCTCCGGCAGTTGTTGCTGCAGAAGTTGCAATTCCAAGTTTATCCAATTCTTTAAATTCCGCATATTTTGCAATAAATTCCGGGTCATCAATTTTATTAGTTTTGCCAAGATAAGTATATGTTAAGGGTTGAAATTTAAAAGACGCATTAAGTTTTGCTCGTTTGGGTTGTTTTACGTCAAGTATTTTCCCGTTTAGAAGAGTTCCGTCTTCAAATATAATACCGTTTTTAAATTCCGCTCTTTCAAGGACTATAACTTTCATTGTTGAAACAGGACGTAATGAGTTGAATTCTGTAACAGCCTGAACTTTTACGGATTTTGCGGCATGCGCAGGCATGGTTGTTAGAAAACATAAAAAAATTAGTATATATAGTGGAAATTTATTTTTCATATTATTACCTTGTAATCTAATCCGTACAAAGATTATACAGTTTGTTTGATATAATGACAATAATAAAAAAAATATGTTGAAAATTTAAATTTAGCATTTTATAATTTTTTTACAGACAAATTGTCAGAGTGATAATTTAATAAATTTGGGATCGTAGCTCAGTTTGGTTAGAGTGTCTGCCTGTCACGCAGAAGGTCGCGAGTTCGAGCCTCGTCGGTCCCGCCATTAAAAAAAGCCACCTTGTGTGGCTTTTTTTAATGGCTGAATTGATAGTGGTGAGAATCGCTTTTGCGAGTTCGGCGGATTTTGGCAAGTGCGACGACCGAACGAAGTGAGGTCTAGCCACGTCCCTGTGAATAACTTGACGGAGTGCTGTTTTTCGTAAGAAAAACAAAAACGGAGTGTAAAAGTTGTGAACTGCCAATAATCCAAGACAAGCCTCGTCGTTTACATTATTTAGGTGAATATGCTTTAAATATAAATCTAAATTTGTTTCCTTCGGGTTTATCAATTTTAATTCTGTAATATGTACTTGATATTGGATATTCTACTGATTTATCAACTATAGAAGTATCTAAAAGTTCAGATATTGCGTTAAAATAATCTTTTTGACTCATTTTATTTTTCAGTTTTATTTTATAACCTATAACTTCATTTTTATTATTAAACATTGCTTGGGATTCAGTTAGGCAGTTTTGTTGTGCCAAAAACGTTTGGATTTCATCTGCTTTTTCTATTGTCTTAGTAGTTGTTATATAACAATTTTCACCACAATGGGGGCTACTAATTGTTTGTATTTCCTCATTAGAAAACCAAAATGCTACCAAAAGTGCAAAGAATGTTATTATAATATAAAAACTTGTTAAAGGATAATTATCCATAAATATTATAAATTTATTATTAATAGTAGTTTTATCAATACTTTTCCAAGCAAAATATGGTTTTTTAAATATTTTCTTACTAAGTAAGAGTGGAATACCAACCAACAGAGCAAATACCATAAACGGAAAATGATATTTGGTTGGATAATGTAAGGTTAAACAACAAGCAATACAAATAAATGCCAAGACATAAGTAAAAAACAAATCTTTCTTATTCATACGATTATTATAACAATTATTGATAAAAAGTCTACTTAATCTATGTTATAAGTATTAGTTTTTCTATTGAATCACATATTTTCTCTGTTTCAGGTAAAAACAAATCGAATATAAATTTCTTTAAAAGTTCGAACCTTGATGCGTCGCTCCCGCCATTTAAATTAGGAGCCTTTTGGGAAGGCTCTTTTTTAGTGCCTGCTTGGGTATAATCTTTCCGGATATTTTGGATGCGAGTTTTATGGAAGTATACCCGATTTTAGGGAGATAGGGGATATTTTTTGTATTTTAATGAGTAGTTTTGTTTGGACGGATAAAGTTTTTTTTAAGCAAAGTAGCATTGTGTTTGGGTTTTAGGAGTAGGAAGAAACCATATTAAGTGTCTTGCCCTAAAGATGAGGTTAAGTCAATAAAATCTTTAATTTTTCGGCTTACTTAAAAAAACATTCTATCCGTCTGAGTATCAAATGAGTAGTTTTGTCCGTTTTCGGGACAGATAGATTGATTATTCCCGACCCCTAAAACCCAAAAACCAAGCCTATTGCAAATAAACTAATATTTTAATATTTAATTAACATTATTATGAGATTTTTTATACATAAAAACCTCGACTATTATGCATTACCATTTTATAATAGTCGGAATATTACAAAAAGTCAGGTTTTACAATAAAAAATCACATCTTAAAGTTAATTTAGTATCAATACAGCAGATTATTTGTAGAAGGGTAAACTCCGTCTTAAATCTTTGCTAATATTCCCTTATAAAACATTAATAATTACGATTATATTGTATTTGAATTTTATGGTATTATTAGTTAAAAGAAGGTTTTATGAAACTAGAAGTTGAAAAAAAATTTGCAGCAGGACTTTCTGTTTTATCAAATAGTTTGGTAATTATCATTAAATTGATTGCCGGATTTTTATCTGGAAGTATTAGTATTATATCTGAGGCAATTCATTCCATGAGTGACTTTTTGGCTTCTATTTTGTCTTTCTTTGCAGTTTCAAAATCTGCAGAACCTGCCGATGATGAACATCAATTTGGACATGGTAGATATGAAGATTTAGCAGGTTTTATTGAAGGAATTTTAATAATATTAGCTTCATTTTATATTGTGAATGAAGCTTGCAAAAGAATAATTAATGAGAGTTCTTTGGAATTTGATACCACTTTGGGTATTATTGTTATGTTTGTCACAGTTGTAGCAAACTATTTAGTAAGTCGATATTTATACCATGTTGGAAAAAAGACAGATTCTGTTGCCCTTAAAGCTGATGCGGAACATTTAAGCACTGATATTTATTCTTCATTAGGAGTTTTAATTGGATTAGTTTTGATTAAAGTCACAGGAATTACATTACTGGACCCATTAATTGCTATTTTGGTTGCATTAATTATCTTAAAAACAGGCGTGAAAATTACCAAGGAAACTTTAAATAATCTCGTAGATGGAACGATTCCAATAGAAGATATACAGATAATAAAAGACGCTGTTAATGAATGTTCTGAAATTAAGGGGTATAAGAATATTAAAACAAGAAAAAGTGGTTCTAATAGAGATATTGATATTACTTTATTATGTGATGGCAATATAACCTTGAAACAGTGTCATAATATTTGTGACAGTATTGAAGATAAAATAAAAATAAAATTACCTAATACTTTAATAACTATTCACTGTGAACCATTTGAGAAACAAATCTCTATCTCATAGTTTAATTAATCTTGTTCTGTATGTTAAATTACAGTGGTGAGAATCGCTTTTGCGAGTTCGGCGGATTTTGGCAAGTGCGACGACCGAACGAAGTGAGGTCTAGCCACGTCCCTGTGAATAACTTGACGGAGTGCTGTTTTTCGTAAGAAAAACAAAAACGGAGTGTAAAAGTTGTGAACCGCCAATAATCCAAGACGAGCCTCGTCGGTCCCGCCATTAAAAAAGAGTCCTCTAGGACTCTTTTTTATTTATTATTATAACGGGGCAAACCCCTATTTTTAGCTACATTTTAAAATCATCGAAGCAATTTCGCAAACCGCTGCAATACCTAATCCTATAGGAGTACATGTAACTGCACAACCTATGGCAATAGCATCCAATGTTAACGCGCACCCCGTTTTTATATTTGATTTTTTCTTTTTATTTTTTTCTTTAGCTTCCTCAAATAGCTCAATGTCTTTTTCACTAAGCTTCCCTTCGACTATACCATCAAGTTCATCAATTTGATTAAATAGTTTAATATCAACATTTGTTTTTCTTGCGTTTTCCAAAGTCATTCCTGTGTAAAAAGTACTATTAAGTGTAGTACCAGCATTAGATACAGTTGTTGTCACAGATCTCTCCTTAATGTTATACATGCTATATATATTGTATAAAGTTGATACCAAGAGTTGAATTGCTTCTTTTTTTTGTAATTATTACAAAAATGTTACAAATATTCTAGAAGAAGTTTAAACTCTTTATCAAACTACACATTCTCGCTGTTTTTCTATCTAACAAATGTTCCATATACTTAATAACCAAAAGTTCGAACCTGTAAGCGTCGGTCCCGCCATTTAAACAAAAGTCCTGTAACAACAGGACTTTTTTAATGCGTTGATTTTGCTTTTATAGATTGTGTTTTAGTGATATAAACAATTCATTGAAACAAAATAATTTATATTCAAATACTTATGAACATTTCTTTATAAATATGTTATACAAAACACTTGGCATAATTGTACTGTAGCTTAAAATGTGGTAATAAAGGTTTAAATTGTTTAATAATTGAACGGGTATCAGTTTTGTGACGATTATAAAATTATTTGTTAAACTTTAAATGTATGGCAGAAAATTTTTATTATAAGTCACCTATCGGTATATTGGAAATAAGCTTGGAAAATCAAGCTTTAGTCGGGCTTAAAATAGTAGAATCCCGTGAAAAATTGTCTGAACAAATAGGTTATTTTGCAGAAGTTGAAAAACAGCTTGATGAATATTTTTCGTTTCGTCGAAAAGAATTTAACTTGAATATTTCACTTAAAGGGACTGAATTTCAAAAAAGTGTTTGGACAGAATTATTGAAGATACCTTACGGAAAGACAAAATCTTATCGTGAAATTGCCAAAAATATCGGAAAACCTAACGCACAAAGAGCAGTTGGTATGGCTTGTAACAAAAACCCAATTCTTCTTATTATTCCCTGCCATAGAGTTGTTGCAAAAAATGGAGATTTGACTGGATTTGCCAGTGGTGTTGAACGCAAAGCATTTTTATTATGCTTGGAGGCTAAAAACCCTTGTTTATAAATATATGTTTAGATTAATTAATCAGTCTTTTTCAATGTAATTTGGGTTGTATAAACTTATGTGAGTTTAGATGATAACTGCTCAAAATTTTAGTGATTTGCATCTAATAATAATAGATGATTACAAGTTCTTTAATCAATTGTATTATTAATCATATTGTATTATTCCCCCATATTACATTTGAGCTGTTATAAACGACAAACAAGGAGATATAAATGGTTGAAGAATTTATAATGAACGACTTTTTAAAACGTGCTGTTGCGACAGGTGCATCAGATGAACATTTGTTGGTAGGTCAACAGCCCTTTATAAGGAAAAACGGGGTGATGAAAAGAGTTGCATATCCTGTAATAAAAAGGACTGATATTTCTAATGCATTGTTGGAAATGGCTCCTCAAACAATAATACAGCAATTTAATACGGAAAAAGATATAGATTTTGTTTATGAAATTCCGGGTTGTTCAAGATTTCGTGTTAATTATAGTCGAAGATTGGGCAATCCTTCTTTGGTTATAAGAAATATCCCTTATTCTGTTCCTACAATTGCAGAATTGGGCTTGCCTGAAGTTATTGGAACATTTCCAAAATTTCAAAGCGGCTTGGTAATTGTTGTAGGACCAACAGGTTCGGGTAAAAGTTCTACGTTGGCATCTGTAATTGATCAGATTAATACAAATGAACCCAAAAATATTATTACAATTGAAGACCCAATCGAGTATATTTTTGATTCTAAAAAAAGTATGGTGTCTCAAAGACAAATTGGTCCTGATGTTGTTTCTTTTGCAAACGGTATTAAATACGCATTGAGACAAGACCCCGATGTTATTTTTATCGGAGAAATAAGAGATGTGGAAACTATGGATGCGGCATTAAAAGCTTCTGAAACCGGTCACCTCGTCTTTGCGACATTACACACAAATGATGCTGTACAGACAATTAACAGGATAGTTAATATGTTTGATGAGAGTAATAGGGAATTGGCAAGAAAAAGGGTTGCAGAAACTTTGCGTGCAACTGTTGCTCAAAAATTAGTTTATTCTTCCAAACATGATAAACGTTATCCTGCATGCGAAGTGATGATTGTAACTTCAACCATTAAAGATTATATTCTTAAATCAGATATTGAAGAAATTTACAAGCTTGTCGCCCAAAATACTAATGACGGTATGATGTCGTTAAATCAGTCTTTGGCTCGTCTTGTTAAAGAAGAAATTATTAATACGGAAGAAGCCATGTCTGTTTCTAACGATGAAAACGACTTGAGCAAGATTCTCAAAGGTGTTTATTAATAAATTGCAGGCTGATTTAATTATCGGTACGGTAAAATATTCTAAAGGTGTAAAATATGTCTTATTCTTCAAGTGAAGTCGTAGAACAAATTACAGAACAAGTTTTTAAAGAAAAAAAAGGATTCTTGGACAAGGAAAAGGAGAATTCAAAAGACTCTGTTTTTGTTAATGAAAACAAACTTTGTTTAGAAGCTTTTTTAAATAAATATGGGCAACTCTTTTATGAAGCTTTAAATGAACATAGTTCTGAAATTACATATGGGCTTTTGCTAGGTTTGACAAAAAGATTTATAGAGTTTTGTTTTAAGCATGTTTTTGATTTGTGTAAACTGAACAGGCAAGAGCACGCCGAAAGAGTTTTGACAATGATTACGTCTAATGTTGCACCCAAGATAGCAGCTTCTGTTGATGAAGGTATTGGGGTGTATGTTATTTATCGAGACTTAAAAAAGGTTATTGATGGAATGTTTTAGTTAAATTATTGTGGAGATTTTTTATAAATATGGAGTTAATATCTGCAGATTATTATTGTGATAAAGCCGTTCAGCTTGAAGAAGAAGGACGTATAAGTGGTGCTGTTCATTTATACAGTATGGCAATAGATTTGGATTATAACTGTAAAAGGGCTATTGAAGCACGTGCCAGATTGTATTTAGGTTTGGAAAACTATAATGGTGCTTTAACGGATTATAAACACCTTTCTTATATTGATTCTCCTGATTATTATTTAAAGGAGTTGGCAATTTGTAATGAGAAAATAGCCAATTATACCGAAGCCGTAAAGTATTATGTTGAATCTTTGATTAGAAATGTTGATGTTTTTTCTTATCAACAGTTATATCAATTGGTACATGAGCATCCGGATTTAGAATCGTGTATTGATATTAAGGCTATTCGAGTTCTTTTGGACAAGTATTGTGATGAAACAAGAGCATTGAAATTCAAAGAAAAAGCTTCTAAGTGTGATTTGGATCAAAGAAATTATTTTTTGGATTTGGCTATATCGTTGATGCCCAAAACATCTCCACTGTTGTATCAGTCATACATAGATAAGGCTAATGCTGAAATTTTTAGATTTAAATTTTGTAGAGATAAGGAGTTTAAAGCTGAACTTTTAAAAAAAGCCTATGATTCTGATAATAAATCTGTTGATGTATATGTTTGCAATCAATCTGCCGTAACAGAAATGAATTTGGTTTTTGCCGTTCAGCGTTTAAATGAAGCTGTGCGTTATGCTGTAAATCTTGATGAGATTAATCAAATAGACAGCAAAATTGTTGAGATAAAATCTTTAACAGGTTATGATTCAAATAGTTAACGGAAAGATAATTTAAAATGAATAAAAGAACAACAAAATTGATAATAATTTTAGCAATATTATTTGCGATAATTGCTGTCGCTGTATCTGTTTTGAAAAATATTAAAATAGATGACTTTCATCCTGCATCAGTAATCTTTGTAGTTGATGCTTCTGCCTCAAATCAAGCAAAGCTAGAAGAACAAAAGAAGTTTATAAAACAAATCTGTAACAGGCTTGATCCCGAAGATAAAATTAAGATAATAAGAGTTTCTCAAGATGCTTATCTGATTTTTGAAGGTTCTCCACATAATTCAAAAAACATATCGGATTCTATGAATGAGTTTACAAAATATAATTCCAATGAGTGGGGTACTGCATACGGGTTAGGTATAGACAAAGCATTGAGTTATTGTGAGTCTATGTACAAAAATGGATATAAACCTTCGATAGTTGTTGTCGGTGATCTTGAAAACGAAGGTGATGTGTCAAAACAAGTAAACTGGAATACTCTGGCAAGTAAAGTTAAAAAATTACAAACTAGTGTTCCTGATTTTTCTATGTTTTTTGCATTTGCACATCCTCAAAAACTTGATGTTGTAAAAACAAAGCTTTCACCAGTTCTTGGAGAAAGTCATCTTGTCATTTCGACTGAACAAGCTGTTGATAAATCAATAAATCAGTTTTTAAGCACAATTGAAAGATAAATGAACAAAAATTAAATTTAAGCGTTAACTTATATATATAATTTATGAGGTATATAAAATGGCATTATTAATTGGTTCAAGCACTCAAAAAAAGATATTTAATAAAAACTTGATTATAATTGGTTCAACTGCGGATTGTGATTTTGTTGTAAATATCGGAAAAGAAAAGCTTATTGTCCAATATTCGGAAGCAAAAGGTAAGTATATTCTCGCTAATAAATTTGAAAATCCTAATATTCTTTTTAAGGGGGTAAACCTTAAGGGTGCAGTTCTTGTGGATAATGCATTAAAACTTACTGTTGCAAATTCAACGGAGTTTATTGTTTTAAAAGTTACTGAGCTTCCTCAGGAAGATGTACATACTGAAAAACACCAGGAACCTCAAAATATTCAGCCTGTTGGACAAAATGAAGAATCCGTTGCTGTATCTCAGGTAGTATACACTCAGCAGGATATGAAAAATATTTATGGTGAAAATGCTGATATTTCTACAAAAGAAAAAATTGAACAACAAAAAAATGAACTGGAAGCTTTGCGTTCACCTGTCATAAAACAGGTGGGATTTGCTATTAATGATATAAAAAACAGATTGTCCCTTAATAATAAAGCTTCTGTTTTTGTACATATTGCAATGTTCTTTTCTTCTATAGTTACTGCATTTGGGGTTTCAAACTTTATTACCGGCTTGAAAATTGAAGAATCTGCAAATTTCATTAATTTGCCGACTAATTTAAAAATTCTTGGTTTATTTGCCGTATTAATGTTTGGTTTATGTTTGATTTTGAAACAATCAGTGTTTTTGTATTTTCAAAATCAAAAATATGAACAGGCTCACAATCAAAGTGCACAATCATTTTTGTTGACTGCTTCAGTTATCTTTTTTGTTGGTGTTTATGCAATCAACTTGATTTATTACATGAACGTAAATGTTATGTTTTCTATATTGATGTCATTGTTCTTTGTTGGATTGTCCGTTGTATTGGCTTCTGCAGCAGGTTATTTTAAATGCACCGGTCACTTTTTGGCTTATGAACTCGATAAATATGAATATAGGGAAGATTTTGAAACAATATTGAATAAATACAGATTGTGGATTGAAAAGTTTATAAACACATTGAGTGCCAATAAACTTGAAAATATAAAAGACAGATTGTTTAATCTTCAATTAAAATCATATGGTGAAGTTGTATTGGGAATTTTAACGGCACCGTTTTTGGCTTATGGTGTATCTAATACTCTTGCTATGTGTTTCCCTGAAGCTGCAGGTTGGATAAGGATTTCAGGTTTGAGATTCAGTCCTGTATTTTTGGTATTGGCTACATTTTTGATTATTTTCGCATTCTTTTCTTTTGTAAATGCGTTTTTAAATATAAGGAAAGTTCAAGCTTCTCAAGTTATTAAACATGACGGCTTTAGCGATTATTTTAATCATGGTGTAGAAATACTCGGTATACAGGCAGTCCGAAAACTTGATAGCGAAAAAACTCGTTCTCTTGCTATAGGCTGTGCAATTATTTTTATAGAATTTACTATGAACGCATCATATTTTTCTACCGAAATTGGCGGTGATTTGCAAGGTCTGTTGTTAAGTCTTATTGCAGCTCTTGTGCCAACCGCATTATTGATTGCTGAAACTTATATGCTAAGTCAAACAAAATTTGAAATATCAGCATTATCTGATTTATTGGCTAAAAAGGATTAATTGTTTTTTTAGTCTTTAATTTATGATATAATGCACTCAATAATTTAAGATACAGGAGATTTTATGAAAAAATATAGAGCGTTTACTTTAGCTGAAGTTTTGTTGACTTTAATGATTATAGGTGTAATAGCAGGTATGACAATTCCTGCATTGCGTAAAAATACTATGAACAGAACAGTAGCTACAAATTTAAAGAAAGCGTATTCAGAGCTTAATCAGGCTACATCTCTTGCTATGACAACGAATGAAGTTGATAAATTATACAGATCAGGTATTTTTGACAGCCAAAATAATTTTGATAAAGAGTTTGTTTATAAATATTTTAGTGTTATGAGAGAATGTCCAAGCGGCTCCAGTAATGACTGTGCAGGTGGAAACAACTTCCAAAATAATAAGACATATCTTTTGTCAAACGGTATTGCTTTGAACTTTGACTATTGTCTTAGTGGGGGGTGGGCTGAAAATCCATTTACTTGTAATGTTTTTGTTGATGTTAATGGGCCTAAAGCACCCAATAAAGGTGGAAGTGACCAGTTTATGATGGGTATAAATACTCATGACGGTCGTGTGTATTTGGGTAGCTATTCTTCTCGTAACAACGAAAGGGCGGATTTCGATGATAGCTGTAAAAATGGCGATGATTATCAAATGGCTTGGGCGTGCGGTGCAAAAATCATGTTAGATGGTTGGCAGATAAAATATTAATTGTTTATTTAATATGGATAATATTTTCAATAAAAGATGTAAAATTCTTATACTAATATTAATTATAACGATATTATTGGCTATAATTAAATATTTTGCAGAGAATATTGTTTTGTATGCATATCACCATCCGATGACAAATACCCAAGCACTTAGTTATTTGTCACCTGAAGTAAAGCATTTAAATAAAGTATTAGAGGATGCTAAATATACTATCGGAAATGATAAATACAAAATTGAATATTTGTACAAAAATTATTACGGTTCCGGTTTTTTAAAATACAATCCTGCACCTAATGATTTAGATTGTTCAGTTGGCGTATATCTTGGTGAATTTGATTATAACGGCAATAATTCTAATGAGGTAGCTTTAAGTGTTTTAAGCAAAATTTCCATATTTTACACTGCTTTTTTTGAAACTTTGTCTAATAATTTCTCGGATAAACTTTATACAACAGTTAATCCTCTTGATTCTATGAAATATGGTAACTTTGATAGTGAATCCAATATTTATTCTTTTAAATATGCGTTGCCAAAAGTATTTGAGGGCAATGAATATATTTATATGCTCAAGAAGTCACCATTTGATATGAAAGATGTCAAAATGAATGTTCCGTTTTTGATGAATAAGACAGAGGTTCTGATTGAAAATATGGCACCTTTAAGTTTCTATTCAACAGGTGTTAAATATAACAATGAAATGAATAATTATGTTCGAGAATTAAGCATAATTTTTGATTTTTTTGTTGATGTTAAAGATGTTAAGACAGGCAAGGTTGTGAGAGTAGAGTTGGTTCCGGAAGCTTTTACCGGTGCAAGGATGCAAATATCTCGAAGGCTTTTTGTTCCTAGTGTTTTTTCCGGTATTGATTCGGTATTGTATCTCAATAACTTTGAATATCTTAATGATGAAAAATTGTATTTGAAGAATAGATTTGTTAATATGCAAGGCTATCTTGATGTTGTTCAATACAACAAAGATAATTTGATATTGCCTATTAAGTTGTTAAAAAGGTTACATCAGGCCATAGATGCATTTTTACCATTATTGGACGAAGCAGAAGCCAAGCTTTATTATGATACTGTTTCCGGTTATTTAAATGATAAAAATATAGTTGCTATAAATGATATACAAAATATTTTTAATATTTTACATTCTATTGCCAATAATTATATTGCAATAAAACATTATAAATACAATGGTCAATTAGCGATTATTTCTTCTTGTTTTGATAAAGATTTGCATATTTTAAAAAAGTCCGGCTTATTTAACAAAGATGATTTATTAACCCTCGATTCTCGGGAAAAAGAATTGATTGAAAAAATGTATTCCGTTAAATCCGAATCGGATATTGAAAATGTTCGAGCTTATATGGCATCTTATGCTTTGGACAATTATTATGTTTTGCGAAGACTATATGAGCGAATTATTGATATCGATAAATTAATCGTTATTAATAATAAGTTGAAAGACAATTTTTTAAATGCCGGCTTTAAAAGAGATGTTATTTATTGGTTGGATAAAGATAATGTTGGCATGATTAAAAATACCTCAATGAATGGAATTTCCGAAAACGAGCTAAAAAAAATTGCTGTGGATTCGGGCTTGCCAAATGTTAATTACAAATTCATTAAACTTACAGATATTGATAATCTCAAAAATGTCCATAGCAATGTTTGGATTAGACTAAACCCGACTGCTGAACAGGATAAGTATTATGAACATATGAAAACAGCTTTATTGGATGATAGAAAAAATTATTCAATAAAAATGAAATTTAATTTTGTTCCTTAATTTTTGTTATTTTAATATTAAATTTGTGCTTATATAAGTCAGTGCATAACTGATTATTAAAAATAAAAGTATTTTTATTACATAAAATATAATTCCACCCGTGATAAATAATTCAAAAGAGTGTAAGCAAAAATACGAAATGAAACAAATGATCAGACTAAAAATAAATGTATAAGATACTTTACCGTAGTTAATATATTTTATGTCTTTAAAGTTTATACAAGCATTAAGAATAGCATAGATGATAAAAGAAATCAGAAGTGCTGCTGCTGCACCAGTGATTCCGTATAAATTTATTAAGATTAAGTTAATTATAATGCCGCATATTATTGTGAAGATTGATATTATAGTTTCTATATATGTTTTGTTTTTTAGGTGATATTTAACATTAATGATTTTAGTGAGTTCATGCAAGAATATGCTTAATGCAAAAAACGGAATAAGGTATATTGTTTGATGATATTGATTGTGTGTAAAAATGCGGATAATACTTTGGGGATAAAAGCAAAATATCATTGTTAACGGCAAAAAATAAATACAATACAATTGTGTAAGTGATGTCATAAAAGAACTTATGTCTTTTTGGGTTTCGTATTTTTTTATGATTCTTGGGAAAACAGAAAATAAAAAAGTAGAGAATATTGCCGTAAGAATACTTTTGGCAATAAAATTTGAGATAGCTATTTCACCTGTAGATTCAAATTCTCTTTGACTTTGGTAATAGTATTGACTTAAATGCCACATCCCCCATATACAAAAGTTTGTGCATATTAATGGTATTCCGTATTTTAAGCATTGTTGAATAATCCCGATTTTGATGAATTTTAGCGAGAAGGTTTTTTGAGGTTTAATCTTTGTAATAATTAAACAATCCGTAATTGTAATAGCAATTGCCATTGATATGAGAATTGATGATACATTGTCCGTTCCTTTTTTAATACAAAGCATTGTCATAAGTACAAGGAGTATCTGGTAAAAAACAATGCTGAAGGTGTATAAAAAAGGTTTGTCTAGCAGCCTTAACAGTTGGTATAAAAATTGTCTTATTAAACACGGAATAACAAGAATCATAACAGATAATAATGTCATTTCATCAATAAAAAAATATGCGCATAGCTTTTGTTTTAAAATAAAATAGACCAACAGCATTATCAAATAGTTGCACATAAATAAAGTGTAGATACTGCTGGTAAATTCTGTTAAAATGCCTTGAAGTTCGGCTTTTTTTCTAAAACGTAAAACAGCTTTTGAAACCCAATCAAAGAATATTGTGCAAATCAAGTTCAATAGACTTATGCCTATTTGATACTGACCCATTTCTTTAACGGAAAGCATTTTGGCAAACAATGGAATAATAAGTAATAAAGTTGATAGTACATAAAACCGTGACGGTAAGTACCTAAAAAAATCCATTGTTATTAAGTAATAATTTCGCTTTTCACAATTCATAATGCTGTCAGTTACAGGATTTTGTGTAAGAGTTCTTTTCTTCCAGTGCTTTTATTATGTCATAAACAATTCTGTTGTAGTGAGTTTCAATGTTGTGTTTTTTGCCGAGAGTAACAATATAGCCTGCAAATGCATCAATTTCAGTAGGTCTGCAGGCATCAATATCTTGAAGCATAGATGTTTTTGTCTCGGGTAGCATTGTACTTATTACTTTAAGCACTTCGGGGATTAACAACTGTGTATTTTTAACTCCTTCTGCTTTGGCAATACTTGCCGCTTCTTCCATCAGTTTTATTGCAAAATCATTGACTTTTGGACAATTTTGAAAATATTTATAAGATGAATTTAAAACGGAGGATGCCTGATTATATCCTACGTTAACAAGGAATTTCCACCATCTTGAATAATTCATATCAGTAGGTATTTCATAGGGAATATCAGTTTTGTCAAAGAAGTTTTTAAGCTTAATTACATTTTTAGAATAATTTGTATTATCTTTTTCTCCGAATACTGTTTTGTACACTCCGTCATGTATGACATTTCTGCCATTTCTGGTGCTTGTGTGACCTATGTAATATGAGTATAGAATTTTATCAGAACCGAATTTTTCTGCTAATAAATCTTCGCTTTGGAGTCCGTTTAGAAGTGACAGAATAATAGTGTCTTGTGTTACAAAGTTTTCAATATTTTTTAATACTTCATCTATTGTATTATTTTTTGTTGCAATAAGTATTAAATCAGCTTTTAAATGATGACTATTCGGTGTTATGTAGTTTAAATTTAATGTTTTATTGTTAAATATTGGTGGATTGGTTTTGTATTTTTTTAAGCGTGATTCATCAACAAGCACGCTTAAAATATTGTTGTTGTATTCGGATATTGCGTTTGCATATACACTGCCGATTGCTCCCATTCCGCAAATTAATACTGTTTTAATTTCTTCCATATTCTTCATATAGTCAACTGACTCCGATTGCTTTTTTAACCTGTGTATAACAAAAAGTCCGCTTTTATTATTTAGCCCGAAACAGGCAATAAGTTGATTTTGGCACTTTCGTTTATCAAAAGCGAAGTTTTCTCTGACTTTCTATTTTATTGTAAAAGTTGCATTTACGACAGCATTAATTTTTTTATCTATTGCTGATGTATTGTATATTCCGTAATCTGATACATCAGTGGAGTCTTTTGCTACAATTTGGAATACTCCCATTTTTGCGGAATTCATTACTCCGATGTGACCGCCTGTGCTTTTTACCATGCTTTCTGCTCTTTGCTTGGCATCTTTTGTGGCTTCTGCAAGCATTTTAATTTTTAACTCATTCATGTTTGAAACGTAGTAGTCCAGAGTGTTAGAGGTTAATTCAATGTTTTTGTTAATTAATTTTGATACATCTTCTGAAATCTTTGTAACAGCCTCAACATTGTTTGAAGAAACCTGTACATTTTGAGAAAGGCAATATCCGTCAACCTCGTTTGAATTATATCCGTTACTTAATTTTTTGTATACAGTATAAGAAGATACCGGCGTAAATTTAATATCTTCTTCTTTCATTCCGCTTTCAACCAAAAAGGCTTTTACGTTGTTTCTGTCTGTGTTTATTTTGGCATATCCTGATTTAAGGTCTTTGCTTCTTACTTCATAATATGCTTTCCATACAGCAAGGTCGGATGTAATATCTTGAGATGCGGAGCCTGTAACTGATATTGTCTGATTTTGCAATTTTTGATAAGAAACTACTGCATGTGATAGTAAAAATGTAGAAATGATTGCTCCAATTGCAATTATCAGTCCCAGTAATATGATTTGATAGTCCTTAATTTCTTTAATATCTTTCATTATTTTCTCCATTTTCCGATTTTTTGATTTTAGTATAAACCTATTTTATATTTTTTGCTATTATTATTTTATGTTTAAACAGTTAATGCCAATAATTTTATTAACAATATCAAATGTGTTTATGACTTTTGCGTGGTATGGACATTTGAAATATAAAAATACTGCTTTGTGGACTGTGATTTTGATTAGTTGGGGTATAGCTTTTTTTGAGTATTGTTTTCAAGTTCCTGCTAACAGAATAGGGCATGGTTATTATGATGCAGCACATTTAAAAACAATACAAGAAGTTATTACTCTTGTTGTTTTCTGTTTTTTTTCCGTTTTGTATTTAAAAGAAGATTTGAAATGGAATTATATTGTCGGATTTCTTTTTATAATACTAGCGGTATTCTTTATATTTAAAAAGTGGTAACTTGTTTGTCACCACTTTTTTGTATTATTTAATTTCGTTTGGAACTTCTTTTAATTCTTGTTGAACTTCTTCTTTTATTTTTTCGAGTTCGGCTTTTTGCTTTTTGTTAAGAATGGATTCAAATTTTTTAATACTGTTTTGTCTGATTGATTGTTCTTTGGACATAAGTTCATGTAGTTTGTCATGAGTTTTTTGAATTTCCGTTTTTAACGGAGCCAGTTCTTTTTGTTCTTCCGCTTTTATTTTTTCAAGTTTTTCCTGTTGTTTTTTTGTTAGGTTTAATCTTGCTTCAAATTCTGCTTTTTGTTCTGTTTGAAATTTGTCTTGTGGATGTGCAAAATATTGGTGCGGAGGTATTTCCTGTTTAAGAGCGCCGTTATTTGGACATGGTTGGTCAATTGGGCAATGTGCAGAACAACTCATTGTTCCTATACTTAATAACGTGATAATAAATGCAGATGCGAAAATTTTTTTAGAGACAACTATTTTCATAAAATACTCCTTTTAACTTTATTTTATTATACTTATTATTAAGATTTTTTACAAACATTATAACTGTATAAAATTTTGATATTACAGTGTATGTGTAGGCTCTATAACGCTAGGATAATTTAAATTCAATAAACTTTATGTGTTACTTGAACGTAATAACCTATTTGTTAGATAGTGGTAATAAGTGTTGGTTGTAAATAGAATTTCTTTGAATAATTTATAGCCATGTGGGTTATATATTTTCAAGTGTACAGTTAATATATTTAGTTGTGTATACATGCAAATAGGAGTTAGAAAGTTGGTTAATGAAAAGAGAATTTCTGTGTATATAGTTGAGGATTATCTTTTAATAAGAAAATCTCTTCTTCATGTTATGTCAAAAGCCCCGTATATTGATGTTTTAGGTGCTTTTGAATCGGCCGAAGAATTCTTGGAAGAATTTCGCAAAAAACCGTCAAATGTAGTAATGATGGATTTGGGGCTGCCCGGTATGAATGGGTTGCAGGCAACAAAAGAGATTAAAGAGTGTTCACCGGAAACAAAAGTTGTTATTTTAACTTCTCATGAAAATGAGGATGAAGTTCTTGCTTCACTTGCAATGGGTGCAAGTGCATATTGTTTAAAAGAAATGGATTATCCGTATATTTTAGCGATTATAAGAGAGGTCTACAAGGGTGCTTTGTGGCTGCATCCACAGATTGCAGATGTTGCAAATGCAATTGCCCCTAAACCCTGTTCAATGGATTTGGAGAATTTATACACAAATTCAGGACTGAAGTTACAGCTTACAGAAAGAGAAATGAATGTATTAAGGCTTATTGTGGAAGGTAAGACTAATGCTGAGATTGCAGAAGTAATGTCAATTAGTACGCATACGGCAAAAGCTCATGTTGGTAGTATTCTTTCAAAATTATCAGTTAATGACAGGGTACAAGCTGCTGTTAAGGCATTGCGAACAAGGATTGTAAAATAAAATTGTAATAAGTGATATACATAAAAAAATAATAAGCGTTTATTTTGTTTGAAAAAACGTGACAAGCTTCTAAGCTGCGTGAGTAAATTCTTGTGACAAAAGAAGTCGTTGGGTTTAAAGCTAAGCTTGAAACCTTGTCTTCGTAGTAAATCAGAAGTGAGTGATGCATTGTACGGGGTTACAATTGTGACACGGATTAGAGCACGAGCATTCTAATATGCAATTAGTGTTAGTGTGTTATAATTTTTGTATATGAAAAATTTGTTTATTTATTGGGTTATATTATGTTGTGGTGTTCCTGTTTTTGCTGCCAGTATGTTTGATGACAGCGGGAATTATTCAGGAAATTGGAAACAAATGACAAGGGTAAACACATCTACTTATTCCAAGAAGTATGATTCTTCTGCTTACAGTGGTTCAAATTGGTACAGAAGTAATCAACAGCAACAGGCAATAAACAGAGGTAAGCAATTTTCTGTCGGAAATTATACGGAATCTTCTGCAACTTCGTTTCGCTATAATACTCTTGATTATACAAGAGTGAGAAAAGTGAAAGGCGGATATGGTGATTATAGTGCTCGTTGTCATGATATTGGGGATGTAAGTTTTTGCAGATAGGTATAATTAATATTTACAAACTGGTTAATTTGCTTTGTTTGTTGTAACATATTGATATAAACGAGTTTTAAGACTAATTGGGGATAAATAAGCATGGCAACTGAAACAAATTATGATGCTAGTAATATTAGGGTGTTAGAGGGGTTGGAAGCCGTTAGAATGAGACCCGGTATGTATATCGGTTCTACTTCTCAAAGAGGTTTGCACCACTGTATATACGAAATTGTAGATAACTCTATTGATGAATCATTGGCGGGTTATTGTACTCAAATTACTGTGACAATTAATACTGATGAAAGTGTTACTGTTGAAGATAACGGTCGTGGTATTCCTGTTGATATTAAACCGGATTCAGGTAAATCAGCATTGGAAATCGTTCATACTGTGCTTCACGCAGGCGGGAAGTTTGGTGACGGCGGTTATAAAGTGTCAGGCGGTTTGCACGGTGTAGGTGCTTCGGTTGTAAACGCTTTGTCCGAAAAATATGTTGTAGAAGTTTCCAGACAAGGTTTTGTATGGCGTCAAGAATACCTTAGAGGGGAACCTAATACTCCTGTTGAAAAGATTAAAGAAACAGACAAAACAGGGACAAAAACTACTTTTTGGCCAGATCCTGAAATCTTTACAGAAACTACACAAATTGACAGAGATGTTATTGCAAACCGTTTAAGAGAAATGGCGTTTTTGAATAAAGGTCTAAAAATCAGATACATTGATGCCAAAACAGGTACCGAACAGGATTTCCATTTTGAAGGCGGTATAGGCAGTTATGTGGAATTTTTGAATAAAAACAAAACAGTTCTGTTTGAACAACCTATATATATTGACAAAGCAGTTGACAATATGAATGTTGAAATTGCAATGCAATATACTGATGCTTACAATGAATCAGTGTTGAGTTTTGCTAATAATATCAACACTCACGGCGGTGGTACTCACTTAACAGGCTTTAGAAATGGTATTACACGTGTGTTAAATGATTATGCAAGAAAAAATAAGCTGTTAAAAGATTCCGATGCAAATCTTTCGGGTGATGACGTAAGAGAAGGTTTGACGGCTATTGTATCTGTTAAGCTTCCTAACCCAGAGTTTGAAGGTCAAACAAAAGACAAATTGGGAAGCTCCGAAGCTACGGCAGCCGTACAAGACGCAATTAAGGATAAATTGCAAGAGTGGTTAGAATTTAATCCGAAATATGCAAAAATTATCATAGAAAAAACATTACAGGCGCAGCGTGCAAGAGAAGCCGCCAGAAAAGCAAGAGAGTTGACAAGAAGAAAATCAGCTTTAGAAACTTCTACACTTCCCGGTAAACTTGCCGATTGCTCTAACAGAGAACCTGAAAAATGTGAATTATACATAGTAGAGGGTGACTCTGCCGGTGGCTCTGCAAAGCAGGGTAGAAACAGAATGTTTCAGGCTATTTTGCCTTTAAGAGGTAAAATTCTAAACGTTGAACGTGCACGTTTGGACAAAATGTATGCTAACAACGAAATAAAATCTATGGTTCAAGCGTTGGGTATTAATATCAGTAAAAATGAAGATGATGTTGATATTGAAAAACTTCGTTACCATAAAATTATTATCATGACTGATGCCGATGTTGATGGTGCTCACATCAGAACACTCCTTTTAACATTTTTCTTCAGATATGCAAAACCATTGTTGGATAACGGGCATGTGTACATTGCTCAGCCGCCTTTATACAAAATTACAATTGGTAAACAAGCTGAATACCTTTATGATGACAGAGCTTTAGACAAGATGTTAAGAGAAAGAGGCGTAAAAGATTTAACTCTGTACAACAAGGATAAATCTAAAGCAGCAACAGGTCTTGAATTGACTGAATTGTTGGCAAATATGTCTACTTTTTATCATGCGTTTAACAATCCTTTAATCAATGCAATACCGTCTGTTGTCATGAGGGCGTTAATTCGTTCAAATATCGAACCGTCAGATTTTGATAATCAAGAAACAATGCAAAAACATTGTGAATACATCAATCATTATCTTCTTGACCATGCCCAAAATTATGGCATTGAAGAGGCTAAAAATTATAAAGTTGAGCTTAAATTCAATACTGAAACTCAAAAATACAATTTACTCCTTCACCTTGAAAGAGAAACAGAGCAAGTGTCTTTGACATCAGTATTGATAAAAAGTAATGAATTCCAAAGAGTTAAAAACGCATACCCTTCAATCAGAAGTTATTTGATTGAAGAAGAAAAAGTGTTGGTCCTTGATACTGGTTCTGAGGAAATCCAAATTACAGCGTTTGCTGAACTACAAAGAGTCGTTGAAGAAAGAGGTAAAAAAGGTTTAACGTTACAACGATTCAAAGGTTTGGGTGAAATGATGCCTCAACAATTGTGGGAAACTACAATGGATCCTGCAACAAGAACTTTATTAAAAGTTAATGTTGAAGATGCAATGTTGTGTGACCAATTGTTTGATATTCTTATGGGTGACAAAGTAGAACCAAGACGTGACTTTATAGAATCAAATGCTGTGTTCGCACAAAATATTGATACGTAAGAATAGTTTAATATATATAATTAGGCTGGCATTTGTCAGCCTTTTTTTATCAATAAAGTAGCAAAAAATAAAATTTACGAGTTTTCGTTCACTGTCTAAGAAAGGACAAATGAAACATGATAACAAAAATAAATGCAGTTCAAACTCAAACTAATATTACAAGTCAACCTTCATTTAAAGGCGGAAGATGGAATGTTATAAAATATGCTTTAAATCCGCACAAAAAAGTTAGTACATCTACCTTATTTTCAAAATTATATATAAATAAAGATGTTATACGTTTTGAGAGAGAGAATGGCGTAAAAAATCCTGTTTGGGGAATAAATCGACCTTTAAATAGACATAAAGCAGGTTTTTTGTATAGATTAGCCAGTAAATTTCAAAATGAATTTTTTAAAGAATATATAAAAATGGAAAATTTGCAAGAAAAAAGACAACTTGTATATGACATATTTTATAAAGTTAAATATCCGTTATCTGTGCATAAAATGATTGCTGAATCATATAGGTACAATTTAGACGAAGTGAAACAGATTTTTGAATTAATGAATCAGGATAAGTCAAAATTGGATTTGGCAAAAAAATTGTTAACAACTTTTAGAAAAAAAACATATATACACATTCCTGCAAAAGAATTTATTGAAATTTTGTCAAGTGATAATTGCAAAATATTAAATAAAAAATATTCAAAAGTAGAAAAATTTATTGCAGAACAAAGCCAAAATGATGATTTTTCGGTAAGTAAAGTACCGCAATTGATGGAATTATTTGTTAAGGCTGCAAATAAATGAGTAAACTTTTGTATCAGATTAATATTACCTAGCAAAAAATATATTTAAGGGTTTTAAAACTAATGGACAGTTTTTACTGTTTTACATGCCCTTCAAAGATTTTTTTAGCGGGGTATAATATTATTTTCAAAGGTAATTTAAAAAGTGATAAAAATCGGACAAATTGACACAAGACATCAATATCGTCTGAAGCGAAACGGAAATCATAAAGATGGTTGGCAAGGTTCGCTTTTGTCCGATAACAAGTACTCTAATGTGAGTATAATTACAAGTGTACCAAAACCCTTGAATGATGATGTGGAGTCACAGGTGTCTTTCAAGGGTTTTTATGTTTCACCGATTCGGGATATTTTTAAACCGACAATTAAGTTAGTACCTCAAAATCTTAGAAAAAAAGTTTTTGATTCATTGGCTCGTATTAGCAATGAACAGCTAGAAACGTATACAAAAATAAAAAATGAGTTTGTTGATTATGTTATAAAAAGCGAGTCATTTAGAAAAAGAAACGGTATATCGGATGAACTGTTGGAACAACTAAAATCAAAAAAAGACGATGTTTTGATTTATATTCCGCAAAAGACTTTACC
Source organism: uncultured Clostridia bacterium (assembly GCA_945946765.1). Lineage (GTDB taxonomy): Bacteria > Cyanobacteriota > Vampirovibrionia > Gastranaerophilales > Gastranaerophilaceae > Limenecus. The sequence continues at coordinate 21,491 of CAMEWS010000010.1, read as the reverse complement.
CGTTAAATTTTTCAACCAGTTAATTTCACCTTTTACTGCGCTTTACAGGTCGGTAGAAAAACTGGTACTTCCTAAAAATTCACCTTTATTGTTACAAAGAAAAGAAGAAGAAAGAATACTAAAAAATTATGCAGCTTTTGAAGGTCTTTTAAAATCTCACGAAATTTGGGAGAATGGTTACCGAAAAATGTCCGGACATTCTAAATTGACTGCAGATACTGAGTTTTTAATTCCTAATGATATTTTGGATAGTAAAATTAATCGTAGAAGAAATAAAGTTGTTGACCCAAATAAGGGGAAATATTCTTCAAATTCTTTGATGATTGGAAATCGTCTTATTTCAGGCGTAATTTATTCGTATTTTTTGGGTACGGACGCTTATAATACAACGATGAGATATTCGAATAACAAGCAGGAAGCCGCCGTACAAAGAAAATCCCGTATTGCACAAGAATTTTCCCGTATCGGTATGAATATGTATATCCAAAACTTATTGTTTGGTACATTTGAAACGGCTGTAAACCGCAGTTTGTCTACCGCTATGTTTGTTTCGGGGTCTACGGTTGCGTTTTCGGAAATACTCGGAAGAAAACTTGTTGGCAGACCTATTGTTCCGTCTACCAAAGAAAAATTGGATAAAATGGAAGAAGAAATGTATAACAAAAAAGGTATACTGCCATCTATCGGAAGATTATTGACCTCCGTTAAGAAAAAAGATGCCGTGAAGCATTTCTCTGCAAATAAAGTAACAGGCATGTTCTATGATAAAACAGAGGCAAATAAAGCGTTGTTTTCTTCTTTTGCTTCAGGAAGTACAGACCAGCTTCCCCGAAAAGAATTGTCTTTTAAGGGGGCTATTCCTTTAGAAAAAATCTTGAAATCAGATAAAGTTATTGATAAAGAACTGTTAAAAGAAATATATCAGGTAGTAAAAGAGGCGGATTTTCAAACGGCTGAAAATATTAAAGAAACCGTTATGAGTGCGGTAAGAAAAGCTCGTTATTTATATAAACGAGAGCCTTTGGGTAAAATTGTTAAAGCTGATGTTTGGAAAGATACTGATGCTGCAAAATGTGTGAATGAAACAGTTATAAAGTCACCGAAATCATTTGAAGAACTGATTGAAAATACTTCAATAACTTCAATTCCTATTGGTAAACAGGATACATTTTTAGGTAAATTGGTATCTAGTATTTTGGTGCCTGTTAATTTTGTCAAAAATATTTTTAAATCTTTGTATTCAATTACTCGTAAAGCAATTACTTCTGTTACGGGGACAAAATATAACCCTTTGCTGCAAGAATTGAATAATTTAAAAATTGCAACGGATGCTAAATCCCAAAAACGTTGGAAAAAATTTCAAGAGTTTTATAAACATAGAATGGAACTTGAAGCTTGGGCAAAATCTTCATTTCCTGATGACGAAAAATTATTGAGAATTTTTGCTGAGTTTAAAAGTATAAAAAATAAACATAAAGAAGATATAGCAGGAGTAAAAAATATTCTTTTGTGGCTTGATAAACAGTTTGCCAAAGAAGGTATTACGGTTAAAGAAGGTCAATCTTTAACTGATACACAAAGAAAAAGGGTTAAAGAAATTCTTATGGAATCCGTTTTAAAAGCGGATGGCGAAAAACAACTTGAATATGACGGTAATACTTTAGCTCAAACAAACATCAACTTATCAAGAGCGATTACAACATTGTTCCTCGTTACCGATGCATATAACCTGACTATGCAGTATAGTAATGATAATAAAAAAGAAGCCGTTAAAAGTGCTCAAAACAGAACAGCACAAGAGGTTTCAAGAATAGGTGTTTCGGCCTATATAATGGCGTTTGTTCATAACTTGTTGTCAAAACTTTGTAACTCAAGCTTGGGCGGTGCTTTTACGTTGACAGCAATTACTTCTACAATCAATGATTCTATTTCAAGAGAAGTTGTAGGCGTGCCGCTTACTGCAAAAACACAAGAAGAACTTGAAAAACTTGATAAAAAGAACATGGAATCCAAAAGTCCTATTAAAAAAGCTTTAGCATATTCAATCGGTAAAAAATCAGCACTTTCCGCCATCAAAGCGCCTGGAAAACCCAACGACCAAAGTTATGTGCATTTAAAAGACTTTTTTATTACTCCAGAAATACATTAGAAACGAAATTAATATGAAAATTGATAATTCTTATACGAATAAATATACTAAAAAAAATACATTTGGTGCAGTAAAGAAGATTAAGTGTGAAAAATTATTTAACCCCTTAAAATATAGAGATGATTTGTCTGCATTTGCTACGGTGTTTTTATCTGAGTCGTTTAGATATTTAATAAAACATAGAGATGTTTCCTTTGTTTTTGAAAGACGTTATCGTCCTGATGATAAGCGAATGGCGACAATATTGCATTTCGATGTTATGCCGATTCAAACAAAAAAAATATCGCTGCTTGATAAGGTTAAGCAAAATGTACTTAATTGTTTTTTACCTAATAGGAAGAAAAAAAGGTTTTTGATTGAAGGTTGGGTTGATATAAAAACCGGCGCCAGGAAATCAATAAAAGAGCAGATTGATAATATAACAATCGAAAAAATAAAAAATTATATGTAATTTTTTACTTTGATTTTTTATTTAATATAAAATATGACTATGGAAAATAAATTTGTAAATTCCGAATTTCAACATTATACGGTAATGGCAAATGAGGCTGTAGACGTACTTGATTGCCAATCTGGTAAGATATATGTGGATGCCACGCTTGGCGGAGGCGGACACAGTGAACTTATTTTAAAGAAAATTCAACCTGATGGCAGGTTGATTTCGTTTGACATAGATTCGGATGCGATAGAGGCATCATCTAAAAGACTAAAAGATTACAAAAATTTAACAATTGTAAAAGAATCATATACAAATATTAAAAAAGTTTTACATGATTTGGGGATAAAAGAGATAACGGGCGGTATAGTTTTTGACCTTGGGGCGTCTTATCATCAGTTAACAAAACAAGAACGAGGTTTCAGTTTTATGAAGGACGCTCCTTTGGATATGCGTTTTGACAAGGATTCCGATTTTAGCGCATATGATGTTGTTAACGGGTACAGTGAGAATGATTTAATAAGAATAATCAGTGAGTATGGTGAAGAAAGATTTACGAAAAGAATTGTAAAAAATATTGTAAATTATCGTAAATCTAAAAACATAGAAACGACGGGGGAATTGGCAGAAATTATAAAAAATGCGGTGCCAAAAACCAAAGAAAAAATTCACCCTGCAACCCGCACGTTTCAAGCAATTCGGATAGAAGTTAACAGTGAATTACAAAATATTAAAAATACTTTGAATGAAGTGCTTACTTTATTATCTGTTGGTGCTATAATTAGTGTAATAAGTTTTCATTCGTTAGAAGACAGACTTGTTAAACAGTGCTTTAAATATTATGCGTCAAAGTGTCGCTGCAAACCAAATGAACCGGTTTGCCACTGTGAGCCTCCAATGCTCGAGTTGATATATAAAAAACCTGTATTGGCGACAGAATTAGAGATTATGGAAAACCCTCCTTCAAGGTCAGCAAAATTGAGGGCAGCAAGAAAAATTACGTCATGGGAGAAATAAATTGACAAGACCTGTATTAGATTCCACAAACAATCAATACCGTAATTATGGAAATCAATATGCAAATAACAGAGCAATGAGTCCTGTTATTAACGGTTATTTTCCCACTCATAAGACTTATAAAGAAATGGCTATTGCTAGAGTTAACAGAACTTTGTGCGCTCTTTTAACAGTTTTTATTCTTGTTTCAGCAGTAAGTTATTATTTTGTTACGGCGAGTGAAATTACATTAAATAAATATAGAAAACAAGCTTTGGCATTAAACGATGAAAATGTCGATTTGCAAAATAAACTTGACTATTTGAAATCTTATTATAATGTTGATAAAGCAATGCAAAAACAACATTTGTTGCAAAAAGCAAAAACAGTTATTGAAGTTAAAGACACGCCTGCTACTGCACCGGTTGTAAATGTTGCTGCTGCAAAAGATGCAGAAACTTCAAAAAAATCTTATCAATGGTCTGTAGGTTTTTAGTAATTTTACGAAGTAGTTTATTTTCAAGGCCGGTTTTTTACATTAAAACTTTGCCTTATTGTTGTGTTTTGTGATATGTTTTTTTTGAGGTATAAAAATGGGCGAAAAATTAGACATTATTACAATAGGAGAAAGTCTTATCGAGCTTTCCTGCAGCGGCAGTCTTGCTTATGCACAAACTTTGGATAAATACTACGGCGGAGATACTTTGTGTACAGCTGTCGCTGCACAAAGATTAGGTTCAAAAGCCGGATATATTTCCCGTGTTGGAAATGACCCTTTTAGAGAATATTTAATGGACAGTTGGCAATCGGAAGGTATTGATATTTCGCAGGTCAAACTGATTGACGGTTTTAACGGGGTGTATTTTGTCGGACATCCGCACGATGAAGAAAAAGAGTTTGTTTATTACCGCAAAAAAACGGCCGCAACAAAGCTTTCTATTGATGATATTGATAATGATTATATCCTTAGTGCGGATGTGGTTTACGCTACAGGGGTGACGCAATCCTTGTCTTTATCAGCAAAAGAGGCTGTAAAAAAAGCTTTTGTCAGTGCAAGAGAACACAATATGGCTACGTCTTACGACCCAAATTTTGATTGCAGATTGTGGAGTGCGCAAGATGCAAAAGATGCTTTTGAAGAAGTTTCGGACCTTATTCAAATTATGTTTTTGAGTCTTGAGCACGATGCAATACCTCTTTTTGATATTGATTCTCCTGACAAATGCATTAAATATTTGTGGGATAAAGGCATACAGATTGTAGTTGTAAAATCGGCAAAGGACAAAGGGTATTTTGTCGGGTTTGAAGGTGATATTACTTTTGTTAAATTTCAAACCGAAGAAATAGTCGATTCGACGGGCTCAGGTGATGCTTTTAACGGAGCATTTTTGCATGGAATGAATTCCGGCATGACGCCTTTTGAGGCTGCAAAACTTGCGGCAATTGACGCTGCAATGCAGTGTAAAGGCTTGGGGGCAATCAAGTCAACACCTTTTAAAGACGATGTTTATGCGGCATATTACGGGCAACAAAGATGAAAAAGAAACATATTGCTGTATCAGGGTATTACGGGTTTGACAATTTTGGTGATGAAGCGATTCTTAAGGTTTTAACCAAAGAATTAAAAACTTTGGGTTTTGATGTTACGGTTATTTCGAAGAATCCGCAAAAAACCTCAGAAAATCTTGGCGTAAATTCCGTTTATACTTTTGCAATAGCGGATATTGTTAAAACCTTGAAAACTTCCGATGTCCTTGTTAGCGGTGGGGGTAGTCTTTTGCAGGATGTGACAAGTTTAAAAAGCCTTTTTTATTACTTGTTTGTAATTTATGCTGCATTGATTTTGGGAAAAGACGTAATTATTTTTGCACAGGGAATCGGACCTATAAATAATTGGTTCGGACGTTTTCTTACGAAGTTATGCTTGAAAAAATGTAAATATATTACGGTAAGAGATGAAAAAAGTTTAAAACGTCTGCAAGAATGGAAACTCAATCCTGTTTTGGTGTCAGACCCTGTTTGGAATGTTGAAACTGCTGAATATTCGCATAAAAATAAAGTCGGTGTTCAGTTAAGAAGTTGGGACGGGCTTGATATTGATTACTTAAGAGCTCTTGCCGTACAAGTGTTGGCTGAATTTAAAGATAAAGAAATATGTATTTATTCTTTTCAGGATGCTTTGGATTTAAAGGTTTGTGAGTTGTTTAAATCTATATTAACGGAACTTGATAGATACGCAAAAGTTACTGTCATTCCCGCTATGACAATTGATGAAACAATCCAATCATTTGCAGGCTTGGATTATCTTGTTGCAATGCGATACCATGCAGTGCTTTTGGCTTTAAAGTACGGAATACCGACTTATGCAATCAGCTATGATGAAAAAGTTGAAAAAATAGCAAAACGCTTTGAAATACCATACTCAAATCTTAATGATTGTTGTGAGTTGTTGAAAAATTTTAAGCAATTGTTAGTTGTTGATACGGAAAAAATAAAGTCAAAAACACGGGAATGTGCTTTTGACTTTGAACCCTTTTTGAATGTTCTTGAGTCGATTAATCATCAATAGGCAAGGTAATTATATACTTGTGCCCCGAAATTTCTTTGTTGACTTTTTCTACATCAATTTTTTCCGGCAGAACAAAGCTTTGAGAAAAAGAGTAAACTTTATCTTTATTTTTACTGCTTTTTTCGCCTATGCCGGAAACGCTTATTCTGTTGTCTTGAATATCAAGGTTGATGTTTTTAGGGTTGTTGTTAAACGGTTTAAGATTGATTATCATTTTGTATTCGTTGTTTTTATCATCTTTGAAGGTTTCAATCGGGCTTTTTACGTGCATAAGTGCGTGATTGTGCATGGGTAAAACTCCCATTTCTCTTTCAAACATTTTGTCCTGTTCGTTAATGATTCTGTCTATATCTTCCATTGGTGTAGCAGGAAGATAATAAGCGTGTCTTATTTGATCGGTTACATAATATACGGCAAGATAGCACGCTAAAAATAAGGCTAACAGCATTAATGCAAATTTTACCCAGTGTATTTCGTGGTGGTGTTCGTTACAATGACATTCTTTAAATTCCTGTTGTTCTTTGTTTTCGTCCATATTATCCTCTTTCTTTTATTTAATTTTACAAACTGTTGTTATAAATTTAATTCCCCATATTTTACACAGTTAGAATAATCTTGTAATGAGCAAGGCAATTTTATTGTAAAAAATAACTTTATATAAATATAGGTTATGGAGGTCATAATATTGCTTTCTACAGGCTTGGACAAAATTAATGAATTGAGAACAATAAAAAATGAATATTCTGCAAGAAGTTATAATCAATCACCAAAATTGACTTATCCTCTTGATTCTTGTGAATTTTCAACACAACGACAAGAAGAAATGCCAAAAAATCGGGTTTTAACAATGATTAAAGCTTTCTTTGTTAAAGAAAAAAAAGAGTACCCGTTACCGGAACCAATAGTTATAAACTATACCCCCAATGCAAAAGCAATCGGAAGTATTCCTGCAGCAAACAGATATGTTGATTGGGATAATGCAAGAATTTTAAAAAATTTGAATCCTGTAACTTTGAAAAAGAAAGAGTTGCCAAAGGATAAGAAACTTTTGGAAATTTCCAATTTTGTTTATCCGAGTGGTAGTATTATGGCAACAACTTCGCTTGATGACTGTATTGCTACGGGTAAATTATTACAGTGTGCAGGCGTTGCTATTGTGGATAAAACCAAAAATCAACAAACATTGCTTCATTGTTATCCTGGAGATTCTCAAGAAGATGTTGAAGCCCTGTTAAAGCATGTGACAGATAACGCTGGTAAAGATTTGGACATTACCATAATTACGGGTGCATATGACTCTTGTGAAGATACAATATCTTGTTTGGTTGATACATTGAAAAAACTTTCACCAAATAATAAAATTAAGTTTGCTAATTTTTCAAAAGATGTGCGTATTTTTAACAGAGCTGTTGTGTTGGAAAACGGAAAATTAACCTGTTGTACAAATGATGAACTTGAAAATAATACCGCAAAGATAACTAATCCTCTCGGTAAAATATCTTATATTAAAGCACCCTACAATTCTTAAGACTTGTGTGCTATATTGTTCTTAAAAGTTAATTAATACAGGAATGGATATAAGTTGAAGTCAGATATAAAAAAGTTTTTATCTTTGATGGTGATTTTGATTAGTTTTGCCAATCCTGTTTTGTGTGCGGAAATTGGTTTAAAGAATGTTCAGCCTCAAAAAGTAAAATACACTCCAAAGGTTGAAAAAGAAACTAAAGAGCTTGTTATTGATGAAGAAACAGCACTTAAGGGAATAATAAATCTGCAGCAGCAAAAAGATGTTGAGGATATTGAGCTTTTGTGGAAGGCTACTGTTGAAAACAATAACATAATCAAATTTGCGATGAAAAAGCTCTCAATTCCGCCTGAGCAACAAAGGTATCATTCTTCTTTGATGGCAAAATCCGTGTCGGCACTTGTCAGCGGGGCTTCTTTTGTGCCGGCTTTGTTCGGTGCAAATTATATGATGCAGTCGGCATCATACGCTACGGGAAGGCTTGCAAATAATTATCTTTCAAAGGTTAACAACCCTAAGGAAACTCCTTTGACTGATACTGAGTTGATTGAGCTTGCAGGCATGATAGAATCTTTGCAAGATCAACTGATAAACTTGTATTATAACTACAAAATGTCATTGAACCAGATAAAAGATACAAGAGAAAGGCTCGTATTGTACAATAAAAATTATGCGCAGGCATTAAAAGGCAATAATCAAATGGAAATAGTTGTGTCTTCTGCTCAGTATGATGATTTGCTTTTTGAAGAATTTGAACAAATGCGAGAAGCCCGTAAATATCAAATGGAGTTGGAGCGCCTTGCAGGTAAAAAAACTGTGCAAAACTTGAATCTGTACCAATATGCGTTTAAAAATGAATTGTTTTCGTCAAATTTGATGACACAAAAACCGCAAAAAGGAGAGCAAAATGTTAAAAAATAAATTCATTATTGCTTTGTCTTTTTTGTTTTGTGCAAATTCTGTTTATGCAATCAATCTTGAAGATGTCAATGCGCAGATGCCTTTGGCTAACCGTCTGGGAGTTGGGGCTGCACCGGAAAATTCTTTTAAAATTTCAACAAGTAACACAAAAACCGCATCAAAAGATGCCAGCCTTGATAAGTCAACAGAGGCGGTTAAAAGCATTACTTATGCAGATTTGAGTTTGAAAAAAATCGCTAAAGAATTGTCTGATGATGGTGCATTGGAGTCTGAGGATGTATTAAAGGATGTTCAGTTGTTGTGGGTAGGTGCAGCACAGCACAGTGAAACAGTAAAATTTATTGTCTATAAACTTTCTAACCCCGATGAAGACAAGCCTAACGATTCTATTGTCAAAAAGATTATCCGTCCGATATCTACGGTGGGAAGTCTTGCCGGTATAGGGATGGGAAATCCGATTGCAGCGGTTTCATCTATCATGGGTAGTAGTGTACTTGGCTCAATGTCCGTTGATGACAAGGATTTAAACTATAAATTCTCTAAGGTAAACGATGCAGATATGATTGTTCTTATTCGTAAAATTGAAGAACTTCAGAGAAAAATAGTTAATTATTATATGGATTATATGACGGCAAGAGAAGGGTTAATGCGCTCGGATGAACTTGTTAATAAAAGAAGAATTGCTTTTGTAAATTCTAAAGGGTATACGGATGACCAAATTTTAATGCTAGATTCGTTTTATCGCTCTGCATTGAATAAACAAAGCAAACTAAAATCTGAGTTTTTGGCACGTAGAGCGGCACTGGAACAAGTTGTAGGGGTGGATACACTTGTTCAGTTTGAAGATATTTTGACAAAACGTGAGGCGGAAAACAAGAAATAACAGGTAATGTATAAGTAACATTTTACTGTAATAATTTGTCAAAAAATATTATTTGTCCTTGAAAAATATTTAATTTTTCATTGCTTGTAAACACTTGTTGCAAATGCCACGTATTTGCACATTAACATCTTTTATTTGCCCGAATTTTTCAGCACTACTCGGGGGTTGAATAGTGGCGGAATCGTCTAACGGTATGTCGTAAACTTCGTTGCATTTTGTACAAATAAAATGATTGTGCGGTGTTTTGTCAGCATCAAATCTTGCCTTTGGCAGTTGACTATCTACTTTAAAAATCATATCCAACTCCTCTAGCGAGGCAAGAGTTCTGTATATTGTGTCAACGGAAACGTTTGGCATCCTGTTTTTGAGCGATTCGTAAATGGTTTCGGCATCGGGGTGGTCGTGGGATTTTGCCACTTCTTTGTATATTTCGATACGTTGAGGTGTTACTCGCATACCTTTGAGTTTGCACATAGTTTTAAGATATTCGATTTTTTCTTCTAAGTCGTCTTGTGGAAAATCCATAATAATTCCTTAATAAGAATAGTTATTATTAATTTTAACAAATGTGCGACAGAGTTTCAATACTATTGAATATGATTGGAAAGACGTTTTTGTTATTGCTGTCAAAAAATTGCATAAAATATCTTCTTAAACAATCTTTACAAACGTTGTAAACCTAATCATAATACCTAATAGCATAGCATAGCAGATACCTTTTTGTGCAAAATTTGTTAAAGCTAAAACAAAAAATACCGATAAAAAACTAGTGAAAGTGTATAAATTATGAATGGTGATGCGTATGGGTATGTTTAACAAAAGTATGAAAATTGGTGAAGGCAAAAAGTATGATGTTACGCAGGTTTCTTCAGAAGGTTTAACCGCAGAAGAAATTGCAAAAATGGACAAAAAAGCCCGAAAGCTTATAGATATTTATAATACTGACGAACAAAAAGGTTTATCAAAAATAGAACTCGCTTATGCAATGGATGGTTTTGCAAGTGCGGATAAAGATAATGATGGAAAACTGTCCGACAAAGAATTAGAAGCTTATGCAAATGAGATTAACAATGACGAAGGATTGTCAGGTGAAAATGCGCTATCAGGTAAAGATTTAAAAGCATTCTTAAAAGAAGTCGGAAAATTTACTAAAGATGATAACAAAGTTTCAACAGAAAAGACTATTGATGATGATGCAATTGCAAGATATGTAAAATCTAAAGGCTTAACTGCTGTAGAAGGACAAGAAGATCTTTATGAAAAAGACGGTAAATATACAAAAATTGTTCGTGGTGATGAATTAACTGCCCAAAGAGTTGTTAAAGATGGCGACAATTTTAGAACTATGACTCAAGACGAACTTGATATTGAAACAGCTCGAGAGCGTCAGGCAGAAATTGATAAAAAAGCTGAAGCAGGCGGGTATGAAGCTTTCGATTATTCGGATGGCAGTGTATACAGAAAAGTTGATGATTATGGACGTCTTTATATATATGACGACAATAAAAAAGACTTTGTTCGTGCAAAGTATAGTTTAGAAAATGGCACTTATGAGGCTATGACTGATGATGAAATAAGGGAAGAAGAAGAACAAATTGCAGAACACAAAACAATAGTACAACAAAGAAGAGATGCCCAAACTCCAAAAAATTATACGGTTCAACTGGGTGACAAGTTGGACGATTTGTTAATACGTTCACTTAAAGGTCAGGGACTGGATGTAACAGAAGAAAGTCTTGCTGCCGCAAAAGATAAGTTTAAACAAAACAATCCCGATGCTGTGCGCACAAACAGCAGAGGTGTAGATTACCTTTATGCGGGTGATGTTGTTAAAATAGCGGGTAACCTTGAAGATAAAGCCAATGCTGATGAAGTAAAGCAGGCATATAGGGCACAACAGGCTCAAAAAACTGCCGCAGCAAGGCAACGAGCTGAAGTTGAAGTTTCAACAAATGCCTCGCAACAATCATCTAAATTTAAGCCTAAACTCCCAGAAGGCTTTTCTCGTGCTGTTTATTATTTCAACGATTACAGAGGAACTTTACCTGAATTTCCACAAGGTGTTATTTGGTTGAATGAATACAAATTTGGCAATGGTTTTAATCAACAAACAGTTTATTGTGATTGCGATGGTAATTTTTATAAACTTCAAAAAGCATATACTGCTGATTCAGGAACTTGGGTGAAGATAGGCAATGAATTTCTGAATCAAACCGGGGTTTCATATTCATTTTCTTATATATGTTGTGACGGTCCAGAGTGTTTGATAGAAACATCTATTAATGGAAAAAGGGTTGTTGATGCCTCTTGTCAACATACTGTTACTGATGAAGAAACATCTGCCAGAACTTTGGGGTTACACAAATCTTTTGATGTGAAAAATGCTGTGAAAAAGTATTATGTTGATTCACAAGGTAATAAATATAGTTTTAATAACGGATATTTTAAAAAGATAAATTAACCTAAACAACCTCCCAATAATATGGGAGGCTGTTTTATTTTATAGTCAACTTACAAGTTTACGATAAAATTATTGTTGCATGTTTTTGTAACATTCCGCACAATATACGGGTCTGTCGCCTTTGGGCTCAAACGGAACTGTTGTTTCGCAGCCACAAGCTGAGCAAGTTACCGTAAATTGTTTTCTGGGTCGTCTGTTTTGGTTTCTTTGGGCTTTTTTTGCGGCTCTGCAGGCTGGACATCTTTTGGGCTCCGAGTAGCCTTTTGATGTATAGTATTCTTGGTCTTCCGCTGAAAAAGTGAATTCTGCGCCGCAATCTGCACATGTTAATGTTTTGTCTTCGTAACTCATAAGTTACCCTTTCTTTTTGTACTTATTCTACTATGCGCTATTTGTGGGCAAATGTCCAATTATTTTGTTTTGTAACGATTTTTGCCTTGTAAAGAGTATTATTGTTCAAGATTGTCCGCACTGTCATTCTGAAGCACTATGTGTGCAATTAGCACCAATATTGCCATGTTCAGAATCTTACCATCTTGCATAGTTGGTCAGAAAGTAAGTTGGGATTTCCACTCCAACAGAAAGACTATATATTGTTATTCCGAATTTGTTTTACTATTTTTCCCAAAATCTTTGATTTTGTGAAAAATGTTTCTTGTAACTTTTACAAATTAACTATTTCCGAAAAACTATCAACACCCAATTCTTGCAAAAGTGCAATGTATGCGTTGTAATACACACCTATTGCACTTAAATATTCGTTTAAAACTTCTCTGTGTGCATTTTCAACGATAATCAAATTTGTAAGTTGGGTTTTTCCTTTTGCATATCTTTTTTTTGAAAGCTCTAACATCCTGTTTGATTCATCAAGAATATCTTTGTAATGCTCCACATTTTCCATTGCAATAACGAACTTGTCATGGTTTGTGTGGATAATATTTTTTGTGATGTTTATTAAAGAATTGTATTCCAACTGTGCTTTTTCATATTCAAGTTTTGCGTTTTGGATTTCGGGTTCATAAGTGTACAATACGGGGACATCCAAGCCCGCACCTACATACCCGCCCGAGTTGCCGTCATTCATGAATGCGTATCCTCCGCCTACATAAGCATCGGGAATCCGTTTGTGCTGTGCAACGGTAATATCTTTTTTTGCTTTTGCAATTTTGGCTTCATACATTTTTAAATCATAACGATGTTGAAATGCCGTAGATTCCAGCGTTTCATAATCAGGGATATTTATATGTGCAATAAAAAACGCCTGTTCAAAAAGTGAGTCCTCCATTGTATCGTACAATGTAAGATTGTTTTCAAGGTTTAAAACTCTGTTAAAATTGTATTGGGCACTTCTTACATTGGCTTTGGCTTTATTTATTTGTATAAGCTGTTTTTTTAAGCGCATATCGGCTTGCAACACATCAATTTCATAGTTGTCGGAGTTTTGCGGTTTATTTTTTGCTATTTCAAGCAAGTCTTCAAGGAGTTTTTTTCTGTCCTCCATAATTTTGAGGTTTGATTTTGCAATAAGCAGGTTGAAATACGAGGTTCTTATACGCAGTTTTAACTTAAATTCGTAGTCTTTAATTTTATTTTCAGTGTATGAAAGCCCTATTTCCGCCGCTTTTTTACGCTCGCCACGCTTTGCTATTTCTATAGGCAACAATGCTCCCAACTGACTTGCATTTGATTTGCCTATCTGTCCGACAAGCACATTGGATTGTATTTGCGGATTTTTGAGAGCATTTGCTTTTTTTATATCGTTTTGTGATATACCAAGATTTTTTCTTTGTTCCTGCAGTTCAATATTACCCTCAAGTGCCTTGTTCATCGCTTCTTGAAGTGTAATCTTTAGCTTGTCATCATCGGAATGTGCAAGCTCTTGTGACTGTTCTGTTGCAAAGGCATTCAGGCTTGTTATTAAAAGTATAAAAATAATAAATATTATCTTTTTCATATTATTCATATTGTTCATATAGGTGTATTTTATAATAAACAATCCGATAAAAATGTTTATGTTATCAAATGTAAAATGTTGTATTATAATAATGTGGATTTTGAAATTATTTCAGAATTAGTACGATATGAAATTTATTAAACGTTGAGTGAAAAGAAAGGAGCTTTTTATGTGGGAAAAAGATGTTGATATACATCAAATTCAAGAAATCAGAGTAAAAACAAATGTGTTTTTTGGTGCAGGCGCAATCACAAAAATTGAAGATATTGCTAGAGATTTAAAAAGTAAAGGTGTCGATAAAGTTATAGTTGTTTCGGGTCGTGGCGCTTATAAAGTAACAGGTGCGTGGGATTACGTTGAAAAAGCCCTTAATAATAACGGCATAGGCTTTATTAATTATGCAAAAGTTACACCAAACCCAACTACTGATGCTATTAATGAAGCTGCTAAAGAAGCAAAAGAGTTTGGTGCAAAAGCTGTTATTGCAATAGGCGGCGGTTCTCCTATTGACACAGGTAAAAGTGTTGCTATATTGATGGAATACCCTGACAAGACTGCGGAAGAATTGTATGAGTTCGAGTTTGCTCCGCAAAAAGCTGCTCCTATAGTTGCTATTAACCTTACACACGGTACGGGTACAGAGGTAAACAGATTTGCAGTTGCAACAAACCTTAAAAAGAATTTTAAACCCGCAATTGCTTATGATTGTATTTATCCCTCTTACTCAATTGATGACCCGAATTTGATGACAAAATTGTCTTTGAATCAAACTTTGTACACTTCTATTGATGCAGTAAACCACGTTGTTGAAGCGGCTACTTCCAAAGTTGCTTCGCCTTTTGCAGTTACTCTTGCAAAAGAAACAATCAGACTTGTAGCAAAATATTTACCAAAAGCTGCGGCTGATTTAGAAAACCCCGAATACAGATATTATCTCTTGTATGCATCATTACTTGGCGGTACAGGTTTTGATAACGGTTTACTCCATTACACACACGCTTTGGAACACCCGCTCAGTGCTGTTAAGCCTGAACTTTCTCACGGTCTTGGGCTTGCAATGCTTCTTCCTGCCGTTGTTAAAGCAATATATCCTGAAAAAGCGGCAACTCTTGCCGATATTTTAGAACCTATTGCGCCGAATTTGAACGGAACTCCCGATGAAGCGGAAAAAGCCGCAAAACTTGTTGAACAATGGTTATTCTCTGTTGGAGTTACTCAAAAACTGCAAGATGACGGCTTTAAGGAAAGTGACGTGGACAATCTTGTAAACCTTTGCTTTACAACGCCTTCTTTAGACGGATTGTTAAGTATTGCGCCGAACGAAGCTTCAAAAGAACGTGTAAGACAGATTTATGAAGAATCACTGACTCCTTACAACAAATAAATCTTGATAATAAAAAACACCCGTCTTTATTATTTAAGACGGGTGTTTTTTTATGTTTTATATATAATTATGCAGCTTTTTTGTGCGGTTGTATTTTTTCACTTAACCAGTTAGCTACTGGAGTAACAAATACAGGACCGATATATCTGTATATTGTTGTGAATATTACAATTGGTCCTAAAAGTCTAATACCAATCATTTTGTTATTAAGCTTTTGTGATGCTTTTTTCAACTCTCTAAACTTGGGGTTTATCTCAAGTTCTGCCATTTTCTGTGGATTATTGGCATATCTTTTTTCTAAGTAAGCTACTATTTTATCGCCTACTTCAGCTTTACGAACCAAATCCGGGTTCATTCGTTTGTAAGTTTCTTTGTATTTATCAAGTGTTTTATTAATCAGTCCATCCAGTTTATATGCACCCCATGTACAAAGAAGTGCTGTTATTCCTTGATTTAAAATCATTGGTAATTTTTGGTCTTTTTCAATAGTTTTTGATCTGGCGGTTTCTTCCATATAAAAACCTGACAGCCATAAGCTTTCTGCAGCTATTAAATGTGGGAACCATTGCTTTTTCTCTTTAAACCATTCGATAAATTGCTTAAATTTATTGGTGCTTGCTATTTTACCGATACCTTTTGCAAGGTTTTCCGTAACAATACTGCCTGCTCCTTTAAATGAAGGAGTGTTTTTTCCTTCGGCAACTGCTATTTGCTCAAAACCTTTAAAGGATTTAGATTCGTTGCTTTTAAAATTCATAAATGAATAATCAATTTTAGCTTTATCCGCTTTAGAAACGCTTTTGCCGTTTTTAGATAAACCAAAGAACCTTAAAACAGGCGGTACAATAGCTATTGTAGCTGCTGCCCTTAACGGTAAAAATATAGGTTGGTGCAGTCTTCCTGCTGTTTCTTTAAACACTCTTTCATTGTTGGAAATAAATGTAGTATCACCCTTAACATATTTTGAAGGATTTTTGAGAATCTTTTTAACGGCACGTTTGATAGGTTCTGCGACTGCAAGTGTTGTAGCCAAACCTAAAAGACCTGTTGAGGCAGAGTGAGCTACTTGATAGTTGTTCTTTTTCTTTTCAACAGGGTCTTTTGTCGGAATTGCATATATTGATGCGGGTCTTACAATAGCTGTTAAAAACAATGCAATTAACGCATCTGCAACCAGTGAGTTGTCGGACAAGATATCAAGAAATTTGTTAAATCCTTTATTTACGGCAAGTTTTTCACCTATAGTTTTTGCAACAGGTGTTGGAATCCTTCCTTTAAAACTCAAACGACCGCTCGGATTTATTCCTGCGGTCGCTGTATTCCTGTTATTTAATTTAATTTCATCATTCGCATTGCTCTCAAGATTGCTCACCAAAAGATTCGCATTTGTGTTAGAGCGTTTGTATTTAATTCCTGAGAATGATGTGTAATGTTTCGGTTGATGGTTAAGTAGATTTTCGGTTTTCATCGGTTTTCCAATCTATGTTTGTGTAAATTATGATTACCTTAAGTCGGTAAATTTTATTATTTGCTAATTATAATCAAAAAAATAATAAATAGTAAAGTATTTTTACATTTCTTAATCAAGTGTACAAACAACAATCATTATTTATGCATTTAATTTTATGTATTTTGCACTGCCCACACCGTCTATTACCGATATTTCCGCTAAAATTTGTTCATCAACTTCGCTACCGGTATTGATAATCATGATAGAAATGTTATCATCTTTAGAACGGTTTTGAGCAACATTCATTCTTGTAATGTTTATATTATTGTCTGCTAAAATCGCTGCTGTTTTTGCAACCATTGCAGGCTTGTTTTCATGCGGTATCAGTATCATGTGTTTTTCAGGCTCAATGCTGACATTATATCCGTTAATTTTTACAATACGTGGCATGTCTTTTGCAATTAAAGCACCCGAAACAGTGTTAGTTTCAACTTCCGTAACCAGCTTTAATGTAATTGAGCCGATATAATCCGATGTGTTATTTGATTTTGTTGTTGTAATGTCAAACCCTTTGTTTTTAGCAATAAACGGTGCATTTACATAATTTATGTCATTAACAAACGAAGACAACACACCTTTTACAACAGCAGTTTCCAAAGGTGAAACATCCAACTCCGCAAGCGTACCTTTTACGGTAATATAAATACCTCTTAAATTACCTGAAGACATTTGCATAGCCAGTTTACCAATGTTTTCGGCAAGTTGCATATAATCTTTAACAGGTTCAAGTTTTTCGGGTTTCAAAGAAGGTATGTTCACAGCCGAACGTGCTGAACCTCCGTTTAAGACATCTCTGATTTGTTCCGCAACATCTTCCGCAACTTTTAATTGCGCTTCTTCCGTACTTGCGCCAAGATGAGGAGTTAACAAAATATCTCCCGTTGTTTTTACAAGCGGAGAATCAGCAATTTCGGGCTCTGTTTCAAATACGTCCGTAGCAGCTTGAGCAATTTGCCCTGATTCCAAAGCTTCAGCAAGTGCTTGTTCGTCAATAATACCGCCTCTTGCACAGTTTATGATACGAACACCTTTTTTCATTTTTGAAATAGTATCTTTGTTGATAAGATGCATTGTCTCTTTGGTTTTGGGTACGTGCAGTGTAATGTAATCGCATTGACCCCACAGGTCATCAGTTTTATCTATGTATGTTGCACCGAATTTTTCAACAACTTCTTTTGTTGTGTATGGGTCACAAACCAGTATTTTCATCCCCATTGCTTTCGCTGTTTGAGCAACAATATGACCTATTTTCCCAAAACCGATAACACCTAAGGTTTTTCCAAATACTTCATGACCCGTAAATTTTGAGCGTTCCCATTTACCCTCTTTTGTGGAAACAGCGGCTTTTGCAATATTTCGTGACATTGAAAGCAAAAGCGCAATAGTGTGTTCGGCAGCTGCGTGTGTGTTTCCGTCAGGCGAATTTACAACGATAACGCCGTTCCTTGTAGCCGCTTCTATATCTATATTGTCAACACCAACACCTGCTCTGCCGATAATTTTTAGGTTTTTCCCTGCATTTATAATTTTTTCCGTTACTTTAGTTTGACTTCTGACCATTAATGCATCATATTCACCGATTATGTTGCACAATTCATCTTCGGACATTGTCGGCAGAATTATACCTTCAGCAACTTCCTCAACTATATTTTTTGCTTTTTCGTTTATTTTATCCGTAATTAAAACTTTCATTTATAACTCCCCAAAGTAATTTAACGTCTAAATTATAGTATATTTTGGCACAGTTTAACAGAAATTTACAAAAATTGTTAAATTGTAGGCAATTTTTTTTAGCAAAATGTTTTTATAAGTTTATAAAACATGAGGAGAGAACTATGACAACAAACCCGATTAAATTGGCTGCAAGCCAAAGAATTTCATTGAATAACTTAAAAACTTATGCAGATCTTAATAAACTTGCTGCATCATCAATAAAAATTTGGGGAGATGATGTAAAAACTGACTCTCAAAAACAACAAGCTTATACGGAATATTCTAAAGAACTTCTTTTACAATATTATGATTTAAATAAAGACGGAACAGTTACTGTTGATGAGTTCGCAAAAGTAGAGGGCGATGGCTCTTTAGCCGCATTAAATCTTCAAGGTCAAAAAATAGATGACGATGCAAGATTGGCAGCAGAAAAAGAACCTGCATTACTTACATTTTATGATGAAGATAAAGATGGACATATATCCAAAGGTGAATACGAAAAAGGTCTTGCAAAAATGGGGTTAAACACTTATAACAATCCCGAGTTAAATAATACTGTTGCGACACGTTCTGCTAATTTGTTTGCACAAAACCTTGATTTTAACGGTAACGGCAAAATTGATGCGGAAGAATTAGCTTTCTTTAACGAAAACGCAGACGCAATTGATGGTGCTCAAGACGGAGTAATTAAAAATGCCGGCGAGTCAGGCATGTTTGGTGCCGTTACAGGCATGAATGCAAGTAACCCTGAGTTTAATCGAGTTGTAAATAAATATTTACAAGGCGAAACTTTAACCGCCGAAGAACAACAAACTTTAGAACAATGCCAAGCAACTATAAGAAAAAATATGGGAAAAGCAGCAGGTATAAATATTGAAGGGTAAATTTTATTTTACGTAAACTTCTTCAATATTATGTATAACTCCGCCTAACTCGGTAGGGTGAATATTGCCGAATTTTTTCTTAATAGCGCTTATTCTGATAGGAGAATAAAGATATATTATCGGCTTAATATCATAAACAATCTGTTGATATTGATTATAAATGTCTTTTCTTTTATTAAAATCAAGTTCTAATGCAGCTTTGTCAAACAGCTTGTTAATTTGTGCTTCCCAAGTGTATATATTTTTATTTTCTTCGGGTGTTTTTCTCATGTTAAACACATGGAGAGTTCCGTTAGAGTACCAAACATTTTTACCGCCAAAGGGTTCAAGCGGACTGCCTGTAAAACCCATAATTACAGCATCAAAGTCATTTGTATTAACAAGTTTGTTTACCAAGGTGTTAAATTCTATAGGCTTAAAGTTTACGGTCATTCCGAGTTCTTCCAAGTCTTGTTTTATCATTACGCCTATGGATTCACGCTCTGTGTTGCCTGCATTTGTATAAAGGTCAAATTCCACTTTGTTTCCTGATTTGTCAAACAGTTTTCCTTTTTTCCAAGTAAAGCCCGATTTTTTTAGTAATTCACGAGATTTATTTATGTCTTGCGGATGCCCCTTTGCTATTTTTTTATTTAAATAAATAGAGGACAAAGGCTCTGGGGTAAATAAAGGTTGTGCAACACCGCTTGCAATGTTAAACACCATATTTTCTCGGTCGATTGCATAGTCTACTGCTTTTCTAAAGTTTATATCTCCAAACCATTTTTGTTTAGTCGGGTTTACGTAATATTTGCCATTTTCGTTTTTACGGGTGTTCAAGTTAAATGCAAAATACATTGTGCCTGTGTCGGGACCAAGATTGTATATTTTGTAATCCGAAAACTTTTCTTTTTCTTTAAATATTGCCACGTTTGTTCCTCGTAAGCCCACTGTATCCAGTTCACCGGATTTGAATTTTAAAAGCTCGTTGTTTAAATCACCGACAATAAGGATTATATATTTGTCTAGGTATGGCAATTTTTGTCCTTTTTCGTCCAACATATAGTAATTAGGATTTTTTTCGTAAACTATGCGCTGTGCCGGAACGTATTCTTTGAGTTTAAATGCCCCACTTGTAACAAAATCGGAAGGATTTGTGTTAGAGCCCCAAAATGAGGCAAATGCTTTTTTGCCTTGTTTGGTAATAGGTTCAAGTATATGTTTTGGTGCAATAGGAACACTAAGCTGTCTTAAAAACGGTGAAAAAGGTACAGGGGTAGTAAATTTAACGGTGTATTTATCAAGTTTTTCGATTTTAGGCAATTTGTCATCTATGTACATTGTGTCACGGGTGCTTGTATTACCGTAACCGCCAAAAACAATAGTGTTCCAAGTAAAAAACACGTCATCGGCCGTTATCGGTTTTCCGTCAGACCATTTTAATCCGTGTCTTAATTCTATTATGTATGTTCTGTTATCTGGTAAAACCTTTATGCTTTTTGCAAGTCTGGGATATACCTCACCTGTGTATGCATCGGTAGACACAAGCGCATCAAACATAATATCCGCCGCCTGAGAAGATGTTGCATCCATAGAATTCCAACTGTTAAAAGTTTTTGGTCCTTCTCCTATGGTGCCTGTAACAAGGGTTCCACCGTATTTCCCTGCGGGACTGCGTGACATAAGGTAGTCAATACCGTTAATCGACTTGGTTTGTAAGGGGTATGGTGTGTAATTTTGTTCAGAAACAGTGTTTGTCGTTTTACTTTCTTCCTGTTCGGGAAGGTCTTTTCTTATGCACCCCGTAATTATCAAAAATATAAGCAATAATATTGCTATAATGTAGATTATTTTTTTTCTCATATATTAAATTTATCACAAATTAACTTAATTATTATACTGTCTAGTTGAGCGATTATCTGATAGGTTTAATGAAAAAAAATAGGGCTTTATTTTATATTACCCCAAATTTATATGTGATTGTATTGACAATACGAAGCCGCAGTGCAGCATCTGTATCAATGCTCATAGTTGCTCAGTTTTTAGATAGCAAGTAGTGTGCGTTTTAACGAACCAAAATTCCTTTTAAGTTGTTAACCCAATGACTTAATCATATTCAACAATAAA
>CAMEWS010000009.1 GCA_945946765.1 uncultured Clostridia bacterium | reverse complement strand
ACGTGACATTTAGTCACCTTCTCGTCGGCAGAGTCAAGCTCGCTACATCCCGAAAAATTTAAAGCTAATATTAAGTTTTCAATGTACTCTCGGGACTAGCGCAGCTATCCCCTCCATTTCGCACGATACTCAGTCGTGCTCACGGAGTCCTTGCTACATCCCGAAAAGATTTATATTTAATTTACGATAATTTAATTCTATCATAAACAAACTTTTAAATTATATTAAAATAAAAAAATTTTTAGCAATTTTTTTTAATTATATTGGTTATTTAATATAAGGTATAGTATAGGAAGAAACATGACAAGTATTAATACAAATAATTCAATCCGCAACAATGTTAACATTAACGTCAATAATAACGTTAAAAATTCTAGCAAGCCATCTTTTGGTGCACAAAATACACAAAACAATCAAGGTATATCACAGGAAGCCGCTGAAGCGCTAAAAGCACAAAGAATTTCGCAACCGACAATACCTCATATTACAGAAAAGGATATCAATTTTGAAGTAACTTGTGTTGGGTACGGTAACGTAAAGGGTAACACAAGAGATGTTTATGATTACCGTAGTCCAATGTCTGCTACATATGGCTATTACTGGTATCAAAATTTTTTCAACCCCCACATTTTGCGCAATTGTAATCATGATGAAAGAATAAACGGAGAAACTACAGCTGTAGTTATTCCTCTACATCCTTCATCTGATGGAATCAGAGGTGCCGATAACATGACTGTATTACTCAACGGCAATGTTCCGACATCCGTAGTGGCAGAGCTTGTTGAATTTATGGCAAAAGTTGGTATTTTAAACAAAACCCCTATCGGCAAATTCCAATATTACGTAAACTCAAAACAACCCAAAGCTTTTATGTCAAACCCTAAAATAAGAAGCCTTATTGCACATTTCTTTGCACAAAAAGAAGCAGAAATTGCAAAAGCAAAAGAACAACAAAAAGCTGAGCAACAAAAAGCAAGCGAAACACAAGAAAAACAAAAAACAGAAGAAAAACAAAACAAATCCAAAATAAATTCTACTCACATAAATATTGCAAATATCGGCGGTAAACAAAATATAAATAACGCAAGAACCGTTGAAAATTATTTAAGATATTTTCTTGAAAACAACAGACAATTCACTGTTGTTTATGATCAATACGCAACTAACGGAAAAGAAACCGATGTAACAGCAATTTTGTTACCATCTAAAAAAAGTCCGATGGATTGCATAACAATTACAATAGACAAAAAATTGGACAAAGAAACTTGCAAAAATCTTATAAACCATCTCGTAAAAGAAAAAATAATAAATGTAGACCACCCGGATTTTAGAAAAACAATTGTCGATTATTTAAACAATTTATAAAACTAAAAAAGTTCTGTTATTTACAGAACTTTTAAAATTTTAATCCCCAATATTTAATACTCCAAAGGCTAGTAGCCAAACCCCAAAATTAAAAAATAAAAAACTTTTTCTTTTCTTCCTAATCTAATAAATTTAAAATTTTTTCAATAAACTTTTTCAAAATTTCCACGATTTCATAATCCCCGGAATCTGCCATCACCTCTTTCTGTTCCCAGTGAAATTATCATACAAAATCAAAGTTTCAATTCAATAGAAATTTTGTAAAATAAGTTTTACAATTGACCATGCCTCCTAATACAACTGGATAAAAAAAATTTTTACAAACTTAATAAAAAAATATTAAAATTTAAATTTAAAAATTTTCAAAAATTATAAACACAAAACAAAAATAAAAGCCGTGCCACTGCCTATCGACATGAACAAATTCGGTTCAAATATCACCTGTCTCCCTTTTAAAACTTACCACCCGAAAGTTAAATCTTAGTGCTGCTTCATTCCTGATCTGACACGGTTCGATTGCTTTCGCCGACAAGAGTTAAACAATCATAAACAAATAATAAAATTCTCGTCTCCGTACTAGCCTCACAGCAGGCTCTGCACCCCGCATAAGCTTCGGGTCGAGAGATTGCAATTCCCCGTGGAGCACGGCTATATTATATTAACTTAAAAATTCATTGCTTGCAATTATATAATTTATTGCGAGATATTAATTATAGTATTTGCAAGTTTTACTCTGGGATCTACATTTTTTTCAGGATTTTTAAATGTAAAACTGTTACCGTCAAAATCCTTTGCCCTTAGCAAAATTAAACCTGCATTCCCAAGATTAATATTTTCCAAAATTTTGTTTGTATTATTATCATCAACTTTTTTAATTTCATAAGGATTTGTAACTTTGTACTTACTTACAGGATTAAGCGCATCAACATAAATTGTTCCGACTTCAAGTCCGTTTGGCAAACCTGATAAATCCAATTTATTTACACTAACATCATATCCCTTACTCATTTCACTCTCTGTAAAACCGTTTGCATGTAATACGCAAATAGCATCGGTTTTATCGTTATAACGATAGAAAGCAACAGCATTATGCCCCGGACTTTTTACAGGAATAAGTGTTCCATTTACCAAAGCAGAAGCACCATCTTTTGTACGAATTCTTGTAATAGCGTCCAGTTTTTCTTTGAAATTTTTAATAAATGAGTAATCTGAATCTTCTAACCTATCCCAACGAAGAGGGTTTCTGTTTTCTTGTTTTTCATTTTTACTTCCTGTTTCCCATCCTGTCATAGCGAGTTCTGTACCGGCATAATTTGTAGGCATGCCGGGCAGCGCATTCATAGCAAACCATATTGCTCTGTATTTTTCCATTCCGCCTTCCAGCATTTTATTAAGGGTATTTGCTCTCAATTTTTTAAGTTTTTTGGCATTATCAGGATTGGCTGCAAATTTTGCAAATTCATAATTTTCTTCTACAGCTTCATTTATAAGTGATTTTAGATTGTAGTCAAACGGACGAATCCCAAAATTTTCCGCATCAAATTCACGTTTTACGCCATCGATAATAACATGACCACCGGAAAGTGTATCCAATGCTTTATAAATAGCGTCTTTATATTTTTGTTCAAGAGATTGAAACTCAGCAGTATTTTCCATTGCATGTTTCATAGCTGATTTCATTGCAGCACTCTTATTATCTTTAAAGTGTTGCATATTTAAAGATAATAAATGCAAGGCTCTTGGCTTGTCGTGGTTATCCACAAACCTGTGCGCAAAATTAACATCACTTGCATAACCCGTATTTAAGAATGAATCCAATTTTGAATATACAGAGCCGGCAAAATCACTATTTTTAATATGAGCACCTTCGGAATCACAACCGTACATTGACAATAGCGAAGAATGGAATTTCTCATACTCAGATGTCGTAGAAAAATCTGTTTTGGAGGTAAATACAGCCTTTGGGAAATCGCCCCAATCTGTTAACTCTCCTATTGAGAAAGAATTGGGATCATACTGACGTACGCCTTTATTAAATTTGTTCCAAAAGCTCATAATTCGAGATTCATTTTCTTTAAAATCAAATTGTCCGTCACCAACAGCATCGTAACTTCCAACATCTTTAGCAGCGTCTATTCTCCAATCCAAGCCTGATTCTGTCTTATCTACAATTAATTTTGCTACGTTAATTGAATCTGAATTCAACCCTTTTAATCTTTTGTAAAGATAATCAACAAACTGTCTTTTAGCTACATCAGACAAATTATTTAAACCTTCTTGCATTTTATTTATCAATGCTTGCGCCATTGTTTCAGGTGTTATTTCATACTGAAGATTTAACGAAGTAAGACTAACGGCACTAAGCTTATCAGGATTGTAAAATAACATATCTTTATTTGAAAAATCCGGTTTAATCTCAGGAGCAAGAGCGGTTACTATCAAATATTTTGCAATATCGGGTGCAATTAAAGAATATATTTCTTTACCTTCCTGCGTAAGATTATTATCGGTGTCTATTAAATTTTTGCCCATAATCTCCGACAAATCTTGCATAATTTCATTTGCTTTATTTGTCATTTCATTTACAAAAAGACTATCTGCGTTTTTATATATTTCTCTATATCTTTCAGGCATTTGAGAATAATATTCATTACCCATTTGATACATTTCATATCTGGATTTACCGACAGTGCCTTCACTAACTGCAAGATTTTTTATAAACGGATATGTAAACACACTGACTAAATCAGGCGAAAATTCAATAGATTCCATTGGAAAAGACATTAAACCATCTGTGATATTTTCAGGCATTTTAGTCTGTTTTAATTTATAATTTCTACCGTTTCCCCACAAATCAATTTCCAAAATATTATCCAACGGACTAACACCGTCTGTTTCTTCCAATACTTTAGTTGCTGTTTGAGGCAATGCACCCTCATTAATTAACAACTCTATTGCCTGCTTATAATCAATATTCCCCTTTGATTTATTAATTTTTTGGGTAATTTCTTTTGCAGTATACTCTGTTAACAATCTTGCTATTTCTGAAGTCCAAAACTTTCCAACCTGTACGGTATCATCTTGCACTTGATACTGTGCAGCACGTTTTTGCGTTTTCTTTGCTTCAGACCAATTTTCATCAATTGCGCTTTCGGGTATGATAAATTGTTTTTTTGAAATGTCACTGTTACCTACCCACAAAGACACACCACCATCTTTATTGGATTCTACAAATTCAAAATTTTTCCATTTCGTAAGAAGATTTTTAAATTCTATATTTTTGTTAGCTGATTTTGCTTCCTTGTATTTTGAATAATTATCTTCAACTTCTTTGACCGGTACTCGTTTATAATAAGCTTGAACAGAATCTCTATAGCCTGCAATTTCAAAATTATTTTCGGTTTCTTTTTGTGCATAAACAGAAAAAACTTCATCATTGTTCATTTGTTCTTCTGTTGCTAACCTGTCATCAAATAATTGAACAAATGTAGGTTTTGTAGGGTCAAAGTGATAATTACGTTTAATTGATTTTTCTCTGTAAGTGCCGTCATTAGATTTTTCAAATATAATTTTTCTTGGTGCATTTACAAGTTTTAAATGCGCATGTCTGTTAACAGCTTTATTTTTAGAAAACACACCAAAACGTGCAGGAATATTTTCCAAATCCTTTGTTTCATACATATCAATAAGAGGACTATCAGCACCCCAGTTTACCAAATCTGAAATATGAATTCCTGGAATACCTTCATTTACAAAAGCACCATCCGCCATCCAACGCATGTCATCTTTATACAAATCCAACATCAAATATTTAAAATCTTTAATGTTGCCAAGATTTTTTGTGATTTGATATGCATTTGTTGTCCAATAACCATGACTGGAAGTATTATCGTTACCAAACAAAGGAAGCCCTAAACATTCCGTAAAACCTGACTCTTTTAATACAGGTAATTTTTCACGTATTGAATTAATAGTCCCGCCTAAAACGTTAAAATGATTTCTTTTTGCATGTAAAAACTTCTCGTTTTTCACATTAAAAGCATCGGGCATTATATGCTCTACAACTCGAGCTTTTTGAGAATTCGGAATCCATACAGGAGTTGCCATTGTATATACTGAATTACCGCCGTCTTTGTTTTTTATAATTGCCTTAGCGGTATTATCAAAATATTCTTTTCCGTTTGGTAATATAAATTTATATCCGAGAATAACATCTTTTCCAAGATTTAACTCATCAGCATTTAGGCTGTATGATGGCACTTTACCGTTTAAAACATACTCTGAGGTTTTAAAAGATTTATCGGAATTTTGAGCCGGCACAAAGTTATTATTTTCATCACGTTCCAATCTTGCAACAACAACTTTTGTTCCTTCAGCAGCATTTGGGAGATAAAACTTATAAATATTATTTCCGTAAACATCCTGAGTTAATGTATGTCCGGAAAATGAAGGATTATTCTTTTGTTTTTTGTTTTTAATTACGGAATTAGACGAGTAAACATTGTTGTAGTTGTTTATGCCTTTAATATTCACTTTATTACCTCACATCACACCTGCCAAATATAATAAAGGCAAACAAATAAAAATTTGCTAATCATGCCCATACAATATAAAACATTGTTACAATAGCTTAAAACAAGCCTTTTTTAGCCAAAATTACACCAATAATTGCGGCAAGTATTAAAGAAAACAACAATATACATGGAAAAGCAAATTGCATATGTGCCAAAGGAACATCAACATTCATTCCCCAAAAACTCGCAACCATTGTAGGAATTGCAAGAATAATTGTTACAGATGTTAAAAACTTCATTACAATGTTCAAGTTATTTGAAATAATAGAAGCAAATGCATCCATCATGCTTTCCAAGATGTTTCTGTGCATTTCTACCATTTCAACAGCCTGTTTGTTTTCAATAATAACATCTTCCATCAAATCTTCAATTTCTTCATTGTAAGCCATGAAATTGGAAAACCCAGGAAACTTTTTAAAACGGCTTAACTTTTCCAAAACCCTACCGTTATCTTTTAAAGCTGTAGTAAAATAAACTAAAGATTTTTGTACATCCAAAAGTTGAAATAAAGCTTTATTCTTCATTGTTCTTTTTAAATCAACTTCGATTTTTTCCGTATGACGGTTAATATGTTCTAAATATCTTAAATAAAATTTTGTCGAACGGAATAAGATTTGAAACAAAAATCTTGTCCTATCCGCTGTATCAAAAAGTTTTGTTGTATCTTGGTTAAAAAACGAAATAATTCTGTTTTCTTTTAAAGATACAGTAACAATGTTGTTAGGAGTGATAATCACACCTAACGGTAAGGTATCAAAGCTGTTTTCATCCTCCATTAAAGGAATATTTGTGATGATTAAAAGTTTGTCATCATCTAGCTCTATACGTGAACGTTCTTCCGAGTCAAGGGAATCTCTTAAGAAATCTGCATCAATATTCAAAGCATTTGCAACCTGTTTGATTTCATCCGCAGTCGGTTTTATCAGGTTAAACCACGAGCCTTGTTCAAATTCATTTATAGAAAACTCTTTTAAGGTTTTATCTTCTTGGGTTTTAAAAATTTGAAGCATAGGACCCGCCAATCATTTACAATCTTAAATAATCTTTTTCAAAAATATTATACAACAAGCACAAAAATATTTCATATAGTCAACGCCCCCCAAATTACCAATTGTCCGAAAGCAAATATCAAGTACGACTTTTGTTGACTATTACCGGCTTCCACAACAAGTTTATTGATGCACTTCCGTTTGTCTAAAGCGAAACTTCCTCAGACATTATATTTCCTTTGAAGCAAGATACTCATTCATCTTATCGTAATCAAATTCGTTTTCCCATCTTGCGATAAAAATAGTTGCAATACAATTACCAACAAGGTTTACCGTAGTACGTCCCATATCAAGAATCTGGTCAATACCAAGAAGAATAGCTACCCCTATTAAAGGATAATTCAAACTTGATAAAGTACCTGCGAGAACAACCAATGCCGCACGAGGAACACCTGCAACGCCTTTTGATGTAAACATTAATGCAAACATAATAATCAATTGATGCTGAAACGACAAATCAATACCGACAAGCTGAGTTGCAAACAATACAGCCATTGAAAGGTACAATGTTGAACCGTCAAGGTTAAACGTATAACCTGTCGGCATTACAAACCCAACTATATTTTTAGGAACACCAAAGCTCTCCATTTCTTCCATTGCTTTAGGCAATGCAGCCTCTGAACTTGCAGTGGAAAAAGCAATCAAAGCAGGATTTTTAAGAGTTTTTATTAACCCCCAAAAAGGAAGTTTAACAATCTTGCAAACCAAAATAATCATTAACAATAAGAATACAAATAATGCAAAGTATAAAGAAAAAATAATTTTTACATAATTTTTCAAAATACCGATACCGCTGCTACCGATAGTGCTGGCTATTGCAGCAAAAACTCCCACCGGCGCAAACCACATTACATATTCCGTAAACTTAAACATTATTTCAGAAACAGAATTTAATACATCCATAACAGGCTTTGCTTTTTGTCCGACAGCAACAATTGCCAATGCAAAAAACAAACTGAAAACAACAATTTGGAGCAAATTACCGTCTGCCATAGCTTTCACAATACTGGACGGGAATATATCGATTACAAGTTGTTTCAATGATGTATGATGTACCCCCTGACTCATTGCATTAACTGCATCCATATATGCTGATGAAACACTCGGGTTATGTGGCAAACCTGCACCCGGTTGCGTAAAATGCCCAATTCCCAAACCGATTAACAAAGCTAATACTGTTACAATTTCAAAATATATTATTGTTTTAAAACCGATTTTACCAAGACTTTTAACATCTCCGTGTCCTGCTATTCCAATGACTAAAGTTGCAAATAACAACGGGGCAATAATCATTTTCACCATGTTTAAAAACATCATCGCAAGTGGAGAAAGTTTGACCGCAAACACAGGAAAACAGATACCGACAATAACGCCAAATATCAATGAAAATAAAATGTATCTAGTTAATTTAATGTTTTGCAAGTTCCAGCCTCATATAAAATACCACAATATATTATAAGATAAACATGCAAAAGCTAAAACTTTTTAGAAAGTTAAATTATTTACTTGAAGGATTTGATAACTTTTCCAATCGTTTTGACTCATTCAAAAAAGTATTATGAACATCGTGAGAACCGGATGATGGTTCATGCGACATTTCTGAAGTATGTTTAATATCTTCACCAAGTGACTCTAATTCTTGATTATCAATATCTTTAATTATCTTAATTTGTTCATTTCTGCGTTTTTGCTGTTCTGTTTTACCCATTTTTATAAAGGTATCTTGATAATGATCAAGTTTTTTATACTGATTACGTTGAACAATAATTTCAACTCTCCTGTTTTTAGCCAAATAATCAGGGTCTTTTGAAGTTGCAACAGGTCTTGTATCAGCATAACCAACAGCTGACATTAAATCCGGTAAAATTTTAAAGCGTTTAATTAAATACCTCACAATAGCAGATGACCTTGCCGAAGACAACTCCCAGTTGGAAGGATACTTTCCTTTAATAGGCAAATTATCCGTATGTCCTTCAACTCGGATAGAATGCATAGCAAATTTTTCCACAATTAACTTACCAACTTTATCAAGAACTTTTTCCGCACCGTTAGGTAATTGCGCAGAGCCTGAAGGGAACAATATAGCTTTATCAGTAATTGTTATAACAAGCCCACGCTCGTCAATTGTTGTAGAAACACCTTTAATTTCTTCATTTTTTGTCATGGCATCCAAATCTTTTTTTATTTTTTCATAAGATTCTTGCTCATAGCGTGGACTGATATATTCCATCATCAATGAATCAATCATTGAATTTGCCGCATTAGCATCCATTACGGAATTACCCTGAGTTAAGACCCCGCTACCACCATCTATCATAGACTGAGCAGAAAATGCTTTTTTTAAAGATTCTTCAACTTTTTTAAATTCGTTTACGTTAATTTGCGACAAAGCATAAAGAACAACAAACGTAGCAAAAAGTAACGTCATAAAGTCTGCGTATGACACCAACCAGCGTTCTAAATTTTCATGTTCTTCCGCTTTCTTTTTCTTTGCCATAACTATTCCGCATCTGTTTTCATATGACTGTCAAGAATATAAGACTGCAGTTTTCTTTCAATCAAAGCAGGTGATTCTCCGGCTTGTATTGCCAAAATACCTTCAATAATCATTTCTTTTTTCAAGAAAACTTTTTTATATTTAAATTTTAATTTTGTTGAAAACGGAATAAAAACAAGGTTTGCTGAGCCTACACCATAAACTGTTGCTACGAAAGCAACCGCAATACCTGCACCCAATTTAGAAGGATCGGAAAGGTTTTGCATTACCTGAATCAAACCGAGTACGGCACCGATAATACCGATTGTAGGTGAAAAACCACCTGCAGATTCCCAAACTTTTGCTCCGCCGTTAACTTTTTCTTCTAATAAAGAAACCTGTGTTTCCATCATTTGTCTGACAAGAGCAGGATCTGTACCATCAGCAACCGCTTCCAAGCCCATTACCATTAATGAGTCTGATGCTGTTCTTGCTTCTTTTTCCAAAGAAATCGCGCCTTCTTTTCTTGCTTTGGTAGCAAATTTTATTATTTCCGCAATAACCTCGTCAAAATCAATTTTTTCCCCAAAGAATACATCTTTTAACAAAGTAAAAGCATTTTTTAACTCCACAGCCGAAAAACTTAATATTACAGCACCTGCCGTACCGCCAAATACAATAAAAGCAGCTGTAATTTGAAGCAATTGTCCAATATTTCCGCCTTCCATTGCTTGACCGATTAAAATACAAACAACACCGAAAAAAACACCTACCAATGAGGTTATATCCATACTAATCTCCAAATTATTATTATTAATATAAATATTAAATAACAATATAAAGAATTTTAAATCCTTTATTTATACTATGATTTGGAGATATTTGCTTTTGCACTTACTGTAATTGGGGGTGCTTGCAAATATAAAGGTTTTAGTTTCCCCCACAAAAAATCATCTCGAGTGAATTTATTTATTTTTTCAAAAACTATATGATTCAAAAATAGCCCCAAATCAGCATTTACATCGGTATAAATACTCGATTCAACACCAAACATTTTCAAAAATTCCGCTGATGTTTTATCGGCTATGACAAAAGAATTTGAGAAATCTAAATTTTTCAAAGCATCTTCATTTATTAATAAAGGAGCTTGTTTTTCTTCTCCATTTTCATATATAGCTGAATAATATTGTTTTTTACGCGCATCTAAAACCACAATCGTTTTTTGTTCTGTATTATTAATTTTGGACAAAATTTCCAAAGAACTTACACCTACAAGCGGACAATCCAGTTGCTGTGCAATAACCCTTGCTACAGTAACACAAGCTCTTATCCCTGTGAAACTTCCCGGACCGATATTTGTTCCAATAACATCAATATCCTGCATTGTAAGTTGATTTTTCTTTAAAATGCTTACAATTGTCGGAATCAAAAATGCAGAATGATATTTTTCGTTATGATTTTCTATAACAATATCCGCAAGAAGGTTTGTATCATCGGATAATGTTACATACGTTTTATCAAGACTTGTATCAAAAGTTAGTATCTTCAAGATTTTACACCCTCTAACATTTTTTTATAATCGTCACCTTCTGCAAAAAATTCAAAAGTACGAATATTTTCATCTACATAAGAAATTTTTATTTCAATACGATTAAAAGGAAGTTCAAAATCAGAAAATTCAGCCCACTCAACACACGTTAAAACATTGGGACGGGAATACTCCGTAAGTTCATCAATTATAGTTTTTACACCTTCTTTTTCAAGACGATAAAGGTCAAAATGATAAACAGGCAAATCACCTGACAAATATTCATTGATAATAACAAAACTCGGACTTGTTACTTTTTCTTTAACATTTAAATGCTTTGCAACAAGTTTTGTAAAAGCTGTTTTACCTGCCCCTATATCACCAAACAAACAAACAAATGCGCCATTTTTTTTAACCGCATTTGCAAATTTTTGAGCAAGAATATTAGTCTCATCCAAACTATTAACGGTGATTGAAAAAATCTTTTCCATATTAAAAGAATAGCATAAACATAATTTCATACATTGAAATCTAAAAAAACGACATTATATATAAACTATGAAAAAATTTTTGATTTTATTTTTTATAATTTTAATATTCTCTCCCTTGTTAGAAGTTAAAGCTGAAAATTTGACTTTACAAGCAGGAGTATCAATGTCAGACAGGATACCCAAAGGTTTCTTTGGTACTTGGGAAATTTTTTCGACTATATCTTACACAAACAACAAAAAAATCTTTAACGAAACAACAACTGACTATTGGAACTTATCCAAAACAGGTGACGTCATTACATTAGCAAACCCCGTTTCGGGAGCCGAAGCCTCAGTTACTGTTGAGGACGTTAAAGGAAATCAGGTAAAATTTACGCATGTCACAAAGCACAATAATGCTAAAATGACAGAAACACCAACGTTAACATTAAATGGTGAAAATTTCTATGGAACTGATAAAATAGTTATAGAAAAATATAAAAACGGTAAAAAAATAAGTACGGATATTGTCGTTTATAATATAAAAGCAAAAAAACTAATCGGCAATTCTGCCGCCTCAATATTGACGAGTGAGAGATAAAAATCGGAAGAGAGAGAATAAGATGAGTGAAAAAACAAAAAAAATATATGATGTAATTATTTTAGGCGCAGGCCCTGCGGGCTTATCAGCCGCTATCTATGCCGCAAGAGGAAACGCAAAAACCGCAGTAATTGATATCTCAATGTTTGGCGGGCAACCCTCAAACTATCTTGAATTAGAAAACTATCCTGCGTTGGGCAAAATTGGCGGTTATGACATGATGGAAAAATTTGAAGAACATGCCGACATGTTCAACATAGACAAATATCCTATGCAGGAAATTGAAAATATTGATTTAGTTTCTTCAACAAAAACAATTGAAACTAAAGAAACCATTTTTGAAACTAAAACACTAATCATTGCAACAGGTGCACAAGCAAAAAAACTCGGCATTGCAGGGGAAAAAGAATTCTTGGGCAGAGGTGTCAGCTATTGTGCTGTATGCGACGGTGCTTTCTACCGTGACAAAACGGTAGCTGTTGTAGGCGGTGGAAATGCTGCCGTTGAAGAAGGCTGTTATTTAACAAAATTTGCAAAAAAAGTTTATATTATTCACAGACGTGACAAATTAAGAGCGGACAAAATTGTACAGGAACGAGCTTTTAAAAATGAAAAAGTAGAATTCATTTACGACACAATACCTGTTGAAATTAAAGGCAAAGACTGTGTTGAAACATTCGTTCTAAAGAATGTAAAAACAAATGAAACCTTTGAACTTAAAACTGACGGTGTATTCCCATACATCGGTTTTGCACCGAATGTTGAGCATATTAATGCCCAATTGGAACAAAACGAAGCAGGTTTTATTGTCACAAATGACAGAATGGAAACCTCAGTTAAAGGTGTGTATGCAATAGGGGACGTCAGAACAACACCGCTAAGGCAGGTGATTACAGCCGCTGCCGACGGAGCGGTTGCAGGTTGTTATGCCGTTAAATATCTTGAAGATGCAGAACAAAAAACTGCTGTGTAAAACTAATTTTGTAAATTATATTTCATAATTAATTTAATTTCTACTAATATGGTAGTAATATTGTGTTGTAGACAAGGAGGATTAATTATGAAAATTTCTGCAATCAATGTTTCTCAAGTTTATTCAATGAGGCAAAATCACAATTTCAAAGGAATATTTACGTCACAAGGTTCAACTCACGATTACTATGAATATAAAGGTTGCCCCAGCGGAAGCAGTTATGACGGAGTATATAAAGGTTACGAGGATTCACAATCTTATATTTATTATCCATTTTCAGACGAATCAAAAGAAAAAATACAAAAAGTATTACAAGAAAACAATTACACAAATTATTTTAGTCCTGATTCAACAGGCGGATATGGTGGCTATGAAACACGTTCTACAGAACTTGGTAAAACCCTGCCTTTCACAGAACAAGAATGGAACAGAATGTCACAGAAAGAACGAGATAGAATCAGAGCAATATTAGACTAAATAAAAATAAAAAGCCGTAATGTTAAATTACGGCTTTTTATTACACACCTACACTTACAGTACCTTTTGCAAACTGCATTTCATATAATCGTTTATAAAAACCGTTTTCGTTTTGCAAAAGTTCATCATGAGTGCCAAGTTCGACAAGTTCACCTTCATTAATAACTGCAATTTTATCGGCATTTTTAATTGTAGACAATCTGTGTGCTATTACAAAAACCGTTTTGTTTTGCATTAAATTATCAAGAGCTTTTTGAACAATTGCCTCTGATTTGTTATCGAGTGCAGAAGTAGCCTCATCCAATATAACTATCGGAGAATCTTTTAACATTGCTCTTGCAATAGCGACACGCTGTCTTTGTCCGCCTGAAAGCGTTGTACCTCGTTCACCTATTTCCGTATTTATACCGTCTTGCATCTCGTTTAAAAATTCATCCAAATGAGCTGCTTTTACTACTCTTTCAAGATCTTCATCAGTTGCATTGAAATTCCCCATAAGAAGATTTTCTTTAATCGTGCCGGTGAATAAGAAATTATCCTGAAAAACTACAGAAATATTTTTCCTTAACGAATCAAGTTTTATATCTCTGATATCAACATCATCTATTTTTATTGCACCTGATTTTACGTCATAAAAACGAGGAATCAAATTTGCAATAGTGGTTTTGCCTCCGCCTGAATTACCAACGATTGCAACTGTTTCACCAACTCCGGCTTGCAAATTTATGTTTTTCAATACGGGAGTATCTTTGACATATTCAAAACAAACATTTTCCAATGAAACTCCGTTTTTAACACCTTCAAATTCTATTGCATTTTCTTTTTCTTGAATTTCTGAATCTATATCAAAAAGCTCCAATGTTCTGCATAAAGAAACAAATATATTTTGAAGACTTGTTAAAGTGTTACCCAATGTTTTAACAGGTTTGTATAACAATAATAAAGACGTTACAAAAGAAAGCAAACTTCCGCTTGTCATATGTCCCGACAAGACCAGATATGTACCAAAAGCCATAACCGTTGCAATACCAACAGAAGCTATTGTATACATAATAGGCGACATCCACGCAACACGTTTTACTAAAGACATATTAACATTAAACGCATCAATAATTTCTTTATGAAACTTTCCGTATTGATAATCTGCAAGATTGTAAGCTGAAACAATTTTGTTACCTTGTGTTGTTTCATTAAAATCAGTCATAATGTTTCCGCCGATTTTCATATTTTTGTTAGAAGCGGACTTAATTCTTTTTCTAATAATCGCAGCCGGCAAAAATGCAATAACAAGAACAATTACACCAACCAACGCCAATGCCCAAGAGTTATACAGCATTACACCTATAAGCGCAAAAGCACCAATACCTGAACTCATTAAAGCTTTAAGATTGTCTAAAATACCTTTTGAAGCAGTTTCAGGGTCAGACAAATATCTTGTAAGTATAATACCTGATGAGTTATCATCATAGAATTTTGCATCCATTTGAACAAGCTTTTTAAACAATCCGAGTTTTACATCGTTGGTAACTTTTTGACCGGTCCAGTTTGTCAAATAATCATTAAGATATCTCAAAACACCTTGCAATGCAGCAAATGCAACTATCCCAAAAGGAATGACGTAAGCCAAAAGCATATTTTTCTTAATCAAAACTTCATCCATATATGGTTTTAAAGCGTACGCAATAACACCATCCAACGCACCAACAGGTAAAGCTATTAAAAAACCGAGCACAATCCTAAACATATACGGTTTAATATATTTATACATGCGTTTTGTAAGGTATGCATAATCAAATGAGTTTTGTGCCGATGTATCTTTTAATTTCATCTATCCAATTTACCTCTAAAATTTATAGCCTTATAAAATAATACCGTAAACAATGTATAATGTCATTTTCTTGATATTTTCTTTATAATGACTAAAAAAACGGATTAAAAAAGCACTCCCTTAAAAGAGAGTGCTTTTCAAACATAAGTTTACTTATTTACTTTTCGTCTAAAGCGTCTACACCGGGGAGGATTTTACCTTCGATAAATTCCAAAGAAGCTCCGCCGCCTGTAGAAACGTGAGTAAAGTCTTCTGCCTTACAGAATTTTTTAGCTGCACTAACAGAATCGCCACCGCCGATAACCGAAACAGCACCGTTTTTAGTAGCTTCAACAATAGCTTCCAATACTGCTTTTGTACCTTCTGCAAATTTAGGATTTTCGAAAGCACCGACAGGACCATTCATAAGAATTGTTTTTGAAGATTTTAAAACATCAGCAAAAGCTTTTCTTGAATCTTCACCTGCATCAACGCCTTCGAATCCGTCAGGAATTTCATTAATTTTAACAAATTTATTAGTTCCGTTACCTGAGAAATCGTCAGCAGCAAGAACATCTGTAGCCATAACGATTTTTACACCTTTATCAGCAGCTTTTTTCTCAATAGCTTTTGCAACATCCATTTGGTCATCTTCACAAATAGAGTTACCGATTTTGCCACCATTAGCTTTTACAAATGTATAAGCCATACCACCACCGATAATAAGATTATCAACTTTGTCAATTAAGTTTTCCAAAACACCGATTTTAGAAGAAACTTTTGCACCGCCAACAACAGCTGTGAAAGGTCTTACAGGATTGTCTAGGGCTTGTGAAAGACATCTCAATTCTTTTTCCATCAACAGACCTGAAACTGCGGGTTTTAAAACTTTTGCAAGTTTAGCTGTTGAAGTGTGATTTCTGTGAGCAGCGCCAAATGCATCATTCACATAGAAGTCACCGAGTTTGGCAAGTTCATTTGCAAAAGTCATATCATCATCTTTTGCTTCTTCGGCTTTGTAGAAACGGATGTTTTCCAACAAAGCAACCTGACCGTCTTTTAAAGCTTCGAGTTCTTTATCTGCGCCTTCACCAACGGGAGATTTTACGAATAATACATCTTCGCCCAAAACTTTTGACAAATATTTTGCAACAGGTTCAAGAGAAAATTCTTCAACTTTCCATTCACCTTTCGGTCTGCCAAGGTGAGCCATAAGAATAATTTTTGCTCCTTTATCTTTTAAAAATTGCAATGTAGGTAAAATAGCTCTGATTCTTGTATCGTCAGTAACATTTTTGTTTTCGTCCATAGGAACGTTAACATCAACACGAACAAGAGCTCTTTTGCCTTTGATGTCACCCAAATCGTGAACTGATTTTTTCATAATAAATATACCTCATGTTTATCATCCGTACATATTTATTTTCTTAAAAACATATCAAATAGTAAAGCATAATAAAAATGTTCTAGAAAATCCGAGATAAGGAGCTAGCGAAGTAATTTTTTTCTAGCAACTCATTGAAAAAGCGAGTAGGTACCGGTTGCGGTTAGCCGGTAGCAACTGCAAGACTAGATTGGATTTAATCAATTGTATTAATTCTGTTATACAAATTGACAACAAAATCAACAAAAGAATATAATAAACATAACTGCATGCTATATATTTATGTTTCTTTATAAAATTTTAAAACAGGGAAAGGCGGTTAATAATGTGCGCACTAAGCAGAATTTCATTTGCACAAGGAAACAACGGTTTATTAAAACAATTAGAAAACAATGTGAACGCACAAAATAAAAACTACATTGAACAAACGTCTAAACCCAACTTAAATAAAGATACACAAAATCTAAAAAAAATTGCATACGTAAGCTCAGCTATTGCATTGGCATCACTGGGCGCAGCAAGTATTGCAATAACAAAAAATGCCAAAACAGTTAAAAACTTTGGTAAATTTGCAAATGATATAGGCTCACAGATAGAAAATGCCATTCAAAAATTCAATTCTGTTTCAGGAAAAATTGAAGAAACAGCGGCTCAAATGGAAACAAAAGCATCAAACCTCGGACAACAAATATCAGAAGTTGCAAAGGCGTCGACCGAATCAATCGGTATGTTAAGCGGAAAAATTGACAAAATAGCAAGTCATAGTATGGAAGCTGCAAGACCATATCAAACCAGAAAAGTAACTGTTGACGGACTGGAAATGAATCTTGGCACAACAATAAGCGAAATTTCCGGAAAAATTGAAGAACAAATGAGAGAAATTTTAAGAACTGAATCTACAAAAAGAATTTTCGGACTTGCTCAAAAAAATAATAAACCGCCTCAATACGCAATTATCCGTATGCCGACTTCAGAACTTGTTCCGTTTACAAAAGCAGGAGGTCTGGCTGAAGTTCCCAGACATTTAGCAAAAAATTTGGCTGCGGTTATCAATAACGGCAAACAACAAGGTGCAGTAATTCTTGACACACCTCTATACACGGGTCAAGTTGCTCAAAATCAATTTTATTCAAAAGTTGCTAAAATCTCCCCCGAAACAGGCAAATATGAAGGTCAATATGATTATATAAAAAAAATAATAACACCTAACGGAGTCAAAACAGAACGACTGGCAACAATGACTCCTGTCCAAGAACTCAACATCCCTATTTATACAGAAAACGGTATTGTTAAAGAAAGAGTCGGAGTTTATATTACTGACCTAACAGAAGAACCATTGGATTGGAATGACTTCAAACAACGTCTTTCAAAAGAAATCCGTCAAAAAATTGGTAAAGCGTTAAAAGAACACAAAATTTTCGAAAATGATTTTATAAAAATTGTCAGAAATGAAGAAACAAAAGAAATAGAAGCTTACGGAAAAATCAGAACAACTTTCTATGATTCACCCAAATTTGATATGACAGCAAGATTGCTAAACGAAAATCAAAAATTTAACTTATACAGAAACGATACCCTTGCTACAGGTGAAACAGAAAGACAAATATATTTTTCAAAATTCTTTACGGAGCAGTTATATCATTCCGATGAAAGTACATTTGTTCTTAAAATGATGGACAAAATTGATGATGCGGGAAATGTTGTAATTGACAAATCAACAAATAAACCGGAAAAAGAAATTATCAAATTAGGTGCTGATGCAATTATTGGCAACGATTGGCACACAGGTCCTATTGCCGCTATTTTAAGGCAACTCTCAACATTGAAAAAATTCTATGGAATGGACCCGCAAAAAGCTGACCATCTGCAAAACATACCAATAATAACCTTACTGCACAATGTTGAATATATGGGTTCAATTAACCACAGTCAGGAACGAATGTTTAATATTATGTTTGGTGAACACGCAGCAAAAATTGTAGAAAATGCATTCATGCCTGATATTGCAGTAGTAAAAGACCGCCCCGGACTTCCACAACACTTGTGGAATGCACTAATGACAGGGAAAGATTTAAACCCTCAAATTATGGCAGCAAATTATTCAGATATATTAACGCCTGTTTCTGAGAACTATGGTCTTGAAATTGCCTCTCACAGCGGATTCGGCAAAGTTGGACATGATATTTTCAAAATGAGAGCAAGAATGTTTGAATTTTCTGATATCGACCACATAAAGAGCATTATAAGAAGGAACGGGCTGGATGGAAACCTTGTCACCGATAAGAAAACTCTTATCGGTATAAACAATGGATGTGACACATCAAATAATATCCTATCCGAAAAAGTTGCAAGAAAAATGGAGGCAAATTTAGACTTGCCACAAGGTATTATTAAACCTTTCCGTTCAAAAATGAAACCTTCGGAAGTCCTTCAATGGCACAATGAAAACAAAAAAGCTTATTTAAATAAAATTATTGAAGAAATTGAAACCGCAAAAAAATCTAACGGAGCAAATAACCCTATAAAATTATACATGCCCAATGAAACCA
The DNA here is from genome assembly GCA_945946765.1 of uncultured Clostridia bacterium. Classification (GTDB taxonomy): domain Bacteria; phylum Cyanobacteriota; class Vampirovibrionia; order Gastranaerophilales; family Gastranaerophilaceae; genus Limenecus. Next base: position 33,146 of record CAMEWS010000009.1, on the reverse strand, counting down.
ATCTTTCAGGCGTAACTGTTGACACTCCTGTTTTTGCAATTGCAGGAAGAATTGAGGATCAGAAAGCAATTGACATTTATGCAAGAGGCATTTTGGAATTCTATAAAAACTTTAAAGGAGCTAATCCTCCGGTATTCTATATACAAGGAATAGGAAGTAATCCAATGTATATGGATTACTTCCTAAATGCAAAAAGAGAACTGGCAAAAACCAATCCTCTTGCAGCAAAAAGAATGGTGGCAACAGGAATGTTTAGCGAACCCTCAAGATATGACGGTTGTAAAATGATGACAGATTATACAGGTATGACCAGTTGGTTTGAACCATTTGGACTTGTTCACAAAGAAAACGCAAAATTTAATGGTTCTATTCCGATTGCAAACGAAGTGGGTGGAATTACGGCAAATCTTTGTGATGAAATTAATGCACTATTTGTTAAATATCAACACAGATTTGACCCCAATATTGATGCAGTAAAAATTAACGGAGAAAACCTTGCAAAAATATTTGACAAAGCTATGAATATATATCAAGATAAAGAACGTTTTGCAAATATGCTTTATGAATCAATAAATGCAAATCACGGCTGGTTGGTTAAAAACGGGCCTATTGACAAATATTCTAAATTACTCGTCGACTTGAACGTTCTGGATCCGTCAGTTGCAAGCAAAGTAAAATAACAAAAGACCCGCTTTAATGTTAAAAGCGGGTCTTTTGTTATTAAAAGAATTTAATTTTCTATGCCAAAACTTCTTCTTTAACTCTGCTTACTGTTTCAACAATAGCTGTTGCAGCAGCAATCATTTCAATTTCAGAGTTTAACTTGTTAACACAAGAACCAACACCAACTGCACTTGCACCTGCTGCAAAAGCCATAGGAACAGTTGTAGAAGTTAAGCCTGATGCGGTCATAACAGGAATTTCAACATTTCTTGCCAATTCAATTGTATTTGCAATAGAAACTTGAGCTGTTTCCAACAAGCCTCTTGCACCCTGAGATTGAGCTTCTACTGTAGCGGCACCTTCTGTTTGAATCAAATCAACATTCATAGTTTCGAGTTCTTTTGCCAATGCAATTTGAGAAGCTACATCAATATGACCGGGAATTGTTACACAAACAAAAACATTTGATTTCTGAATTAAAGACAATGTTTCTTTCACAATATCAAGAATTTCCATTGCAGACATTCTCATACCTTTTTTATACAAAGCATCAAAATTTCCGATTTCAATCGCATCAGCACCTGCTTTAACAGCCATTGCCAAATCTTCGGGAACAATAGAAGAAACAAATACAGGCAATGAAGTTGTTTCTTTTGCCATTTTGATGATTTCTTCGTTAGCACAAACATCAACTGCGGAAGCACCGGCTCTGTCTGCCGCAATAACTACACTTTTTACTCTGTCCATATCAAAATTATCAATACCTGCGATAATTTTTACAGCTTTTTTAGCTTCTAAATCTTTTCTAAATGATGTAATTCTTTTCATCTTAAACCTTTCTATTTTATATATTATCGTGATTTCGTTAATTAATTATCCTCATTTTTTTCTTCTGACAAATTCATATTATCAAGCATACTTTGTTGTACGGAATTGTCAACAGGTACATCAGAGGATTCTGTTATTTCTAATTTGTTATCCTCGTCAGAATCAGGGTCAACTATCTTATTAATTGTACAAACAGTATCACCTTCCATCAGATTTTGAATTTTTACACCTGTTGCCGGTCTGCCCTGACGAGATATACAATCAGCTTTGATTCTGGATACAACTCCATTTTGTGTAACAACCATAATTTCATCATTTTCTTCAACTATAGTTAACGCAACCAATCGAGAAGAAGATGATTTAAACTTAGTTGCAATCAAGCCGATGCCACCTCTGTTTTGAGGTCTAAATTCCGACAACTTAGAACGTTTACCAAAACCGTCTGATGTTACAACAAGCAGGTCAGCATCGTAATCTCTCGGAACGATATCACAACCAATAAGTTTATCACCGCTTCTCAGTTTCATAGAGTTTACACCACGAGCACTTCTGCCTAACGGTCTTAAATCATTGATTGGGAATCTTATTGCCATACCGCAAGAAGTACCGATAATAACTTCATCATTATCTTGCGCTTGTTTTACCCAGCACAAGGTATCGCCTTCTTCCAGTCCTATTGCAATAATGCCGTTTTTCCTTATGTTTTCAAAGTTATCAAGAGAAATTCTCTTAATATAACCTTTTTGTGTAAGCATTATAAGGTTTGATGCTGATTTAAAATCACTTACCGGAACAACAGCAGTAATCTGTTCATCCTGTTCAAGCGGCAATACATTGATAATAGGCAAGCCCTTTGCCTGTCTTCCGCCTTCAGGGAAGTCATATACATTCAAGCTGTATACCGTACCTTTAGATGAGAAGAACAATACTTTATCATGCATCATAGCTGTAAAGAATTGATCGACATCGTCATCTTCTTTGGTTTTTATGCCGCCTTTTCCTCGTGTTGCGCGATTTTGACGTTCAAACGTATCAAGCGAGATTCTTTTTAAATATCCCTGACGAGTAATAAATACGGCCATTGGTACATTTGGAGTTAAGTCCTCAATTGTCATTTCATCAGCTTCGGGAACAATTTGAGTCCTTCTGTCATCACCGTATTTTTCTTTATCTTCGTTTAATTCATCTTTAATGATATTCAAAACTTTTTGTCTGTCGGCAAGAATAGCTTCGTATTCTGCTATCTTTTTCTTAAGTTCTTCATATTCGGATTTAATTTTATCTTGTTCCAATCCGGTTAAACGTCTTAATTGCATTTCCAAAATTGCGTTAGCTTGATCCACATCAAGTCCGAATCTGCTCATCAATCCCGTACGAGCTTCATCAGTTGTTTTTGATTTTTTAATGAGTTCAATAACTTCATCAAGACTTCCTAATGCTATCATTAAACCTGCTAAAATATGCGCTCTGATTTTTGCTTTTTTCAAGAAAAATATTGTTCTTCTTGTTACAACTTCAACTCTGTGTTCAACAAATTCATTCAACACTTCATACAAGTTCATCAAACGAGGTTGTTTGCCCACAAGAGCAACCATGTTAACACCAAAAGTCGTAGCAAGTTGTGTATATTTAAACAAGTTATTTTTAACCACTTCCGGCTTGGCATCACGTTTAAGCTCAATAACAATTCTCATACCTTCACGGTCTGATTCGTCACGTAAATCGGAAATTCCGTCAATTTTCTTATCTCTTACAAGTTCTGCAATTTTTTCAATAAGCATGGCTTTGTTAACCTGATAAGGTATTTCTGTCACAATAATTGCCGTTCTTGCCTGACGACCGCCACCACCCGGGATTTCTTCAAATTGAGCAACGGCTCTCATTTTAATGGAACCTCGTCCTGTCATATAAGCCTGTTTAATGTCCTGCAGCCCTACGATAGTTGCAGCTGTAGGGAAGTCAGGGCCTTTTATGTGTTCCAACAGACCTTCAACCGTAATATCAGGATTGTCAATCAACGCAATTGTACCGTCAACAATTTCACACAAATTGTGTGGAGGAATATTTGTAGCCATACCAACAGCAATACCCGATACTCCGTTAAGTAATAACATTGGCAATCTTACCGGCAATACTGCCGGCTCTTGCAAAGAACCGTCAAAGTTCGGAGTAAAGTCAACTGTTTCACAGTCAATATCCGCAAGCATTGATTGAGTAATTTTATGCATTCTTGCTTCTGTATAACGCATTGCAGCAGCAGAGTCACCGTCTACGGAACCAAAGTTACCATGACCGTCAATTGTTTGATATCTGGTTGAAAAATCCTGAGCCATACGAACCAAAGATTCGTATACGGCATAATCACCGTGCGGGTGATATTTACCAAGAACTTCACCGACGATTCTGGCACTTTTCTTAAACGGCTTATCAGGAGTCATCCCCAACTCGTTCATAGCAAAAAGAATACGTCTGTGAACAGGTTTTAAACCATCCCTTACATCAGGAAGTGCACGTCCCACTATAACAGACATTGCATAATCAATGTAGGAACGTTTCATCTCATCCCGTATATTAACAGGTACTATTTTACCGTCTTCAAATAAATTTTGCTGGCTCAATTCTCCACCCCTAACTATATATGTCCATGTCAAAATTTTAGCATAAACAAGGAGTGGTGCAAATTATTTACCTTTTACTGTTAACTTATTTTATTTTTCGTTTTAATACAGAACAAAGTCGACCGTTTACGGAGTATTCCATTTCAGTATACTCTTGATTTGTATGGTATAAAACTTCTTTCTGCAAACAATACAAATTAGAATCTTGATAATACGAAGTTTCCTTTTTCAAATCACCGTTGTTGTAACAATCCAATTGAAAAGCCAACTTATCATTAACATAGCTTTTTACACTTGTCGCAATATTATATTTATTAAAAGTTCTTACTGTTCTACGATTATACTTAGGTTCTATCTCTTCTTTAAACCCCGAACCATTCGGATTTTTTACAACTTTTTCTATGTTTTTAATTTCTCCTGATAATTTATAATTTGTGGTTTTAGTAATAAGACCGCTAGCAGAAATTTCAACAATCTTTGCCGGTACTGAACCTCGAGTAGGGAAAAAAGTTGTAATAACCTTTCGTCCGTCTTTTCTTAATCTTGTTTCTGTTTGCACAAATCTAAACGGAACAGAACAATATTCTTGCGTAACAATAGACTCATCCATTTTGTCGGTATATGTTACCTCTTTAGGTTCAGATGAAGTTGCATTAGACACAAGAGTATTACCAACAACATGTTGGTATATATGTTGAGAATTATTGATTCTGTTATCCACAAAATCAACAAAATTTTTTTTATTACGTTGCTTCTGTACAATCCGATTAAGGATTTCTTCAGAGACAAAATCTCGTATTCTCTTTTGCATAAATACTCTCTATTCTAATTCTTATTGCTATATATATATAAAGTTATTTTTGTTAAAAAAATTGCACAAAATTAAACACCTTTGAAAAATTTGTTAATAAAACTAAATAAACCATTTCCATCAACACTTTGAGTGTCATTCATTGCTTGCATTATATCAAGCTCTGCATCATAATTGTCAGAATAAATGTTTGATGACTTTTCAACATTCTGATTTTTGGGTACTACCAGTTGCGGTTCTTTGGGGACATAATAACCTCTGGTTTTACTGACATAATTGTATTTAGCAAACGGATTATAATAGTTTGCAGGATTTATCATATTACTGTTGCTCATATTTTTTATATAATTACATTTTTTGTAAAATCAACATTTTTTTATGATACCAAATTAATATTTACAAAACTTAAAGATATAATTATAATTTAAGTATGGAAGAATTAAATTTAAAATGCTATGCACATCTTGGTGATGCAGTATACGAAGTTTTTGTAAGAGAAAAAATTATTAACCTGACATCAAGAATGTCCAAAATGCACAAGATAAATACAGAACTTGTTCGAGCTTCTTTTCAATGTGAATTGCTAGATGTTCTTGATGCACATTTGACTGAAAAAGAACAAGATTTAATAAGGAGAGGAAAAAATATTCCTTCACCTTCAAGAAAAGGAAACCAAGCACTCCATCGTCTTGCAACGGGTTTTGAAGTTTTAATAGGTTATCTCCATCTTCACGACCCAAAACGTCTTTTAGAAATATTTAAAATTATTTCACGTTATATAGATTCAAAAGACCACATAATTAATAAATAAGGTGTCTTTTTGGCAGACACCTTATTTTATTAGTTAAAATATTTAAAGAATTTTTCGATACAAGAAGTTTTATTTTTATTCCAACCATCTCTTTGGTTAGATGCCATTTTTTGTTTAGTTTCCAATTGTTGTTTTTGTACATTCAAAATTTGTTCTTTTGCTTGGATTATTTTCAACTTTGTATTGAATCTTGCATTGAAAGCATCACTGTTTACCCAGTCGATAGCTTCTTGAGAAATTACACCTTCTTCATCTTTATGAGCTTGAAGATAAGCTTGGCTTGCTGTCATTTGTTCTTGAGTAATAGCAGCTTGTTCAGAAGTCATTCTTTGAAGTGTATTCATAATTAAAGTTAATTGATATTCGCAATCGGATTGAATATTAATCATATTTTGTTCTGTTAATTGTGATACAGCAAAGCCCATCTTGTTATCCTCATTTGTTCTCTTGTATATATATAAAGCAAAAAAGTATATAAAAATTGCCTTTTTGTATATACTTCCCTTAACATTTGTTTACATTTTAAAATACAAAACAGGTTATATCACGCAAGTAGACTGCATTTTTCGGGATTGACACAAGAGTATATACTCTTCTTATTTTTATGTTTGTTTTATAATTTTTGTATCTAAATAATTTAAAAGGGGTAGAAAATGAAAAACACTGTAGTTGTCGGTGCACAATGGGGAGATGAAGGTAAAGCTAAAATAACGGATTTGCTTGCGGAAAATGCGGATATAATTATTCGTTATCAAGGCGGATGCAATGCGGGACACACTGTTGTTAACAACGGAAAAACCTTCAAATTCCATCTTATACCTTCAGGAATTTTATACAAAGACAAACTCTGTTTTATCGGAGCAGGGACAGTTATTTGCCCTGAAGTATTAAATCAAGAAATTGAAGACTTAAAAAAAGAAGGCATTGACTTATCAGGATTAAAAATTTCTCCTCTTGCCTCAATAACAATGCCATATCATATTGATATTGACGGTTACAGCGAAGCATCCGCAAAAGGGTCGGCGAAAATAGGAACAACCAAAAGAGGAATCGGTCCAACATACACTGACAAAATTTCCCGTCACGGAATTAAAGTTCAAGACCTTTATGACACAGACGGTTTATCAAAAAAGATAGATATAATTTTGCCCTTAAAAAACAAAGAGCTTGAACTTGTATATAATTTAAAGCCGTATACAAAAGAAAATATTATGAGTTTATGCTCTAAATATGCAAACATATTAAAGCCATATGTTTGCAACGACTGGCAAGAAATATACCACAACGCTTTAAAAGAAAAAAAATCAATTCTTTTTGAAGGTGCACAAGGAATAATGCTGGATATAGACTGGGGAACATACCCTTATGTAACAAGTTCAAACCCTGTTGCAGGAGGAGCATGTACAGGCAGCGGTTTTGGACCCAATGCCGTTCAAGAGGTTATTGGTGTATCAAAAGCATACATAACAAGAGTTGGGGAAGGTCCTTTTGCTACGGAATTAAATGACGAAATCGGAGAAAAAATAAGGCAAATAGGCCATGAATTCGGAACAACCACAGGCAGACCAAGAAGAACAGGCTGGTTTGACGCAGTAGTAGCGAAATACGGTGTCTTAGTCAGCGGTTTGACATCAATGGCTGTAACAAAACTGGATGTTTTTGACTCTTTCGATGAAATCAAGGTATGCACCGCATATAAAGATTCAAGAACAGGAGAAATATATAAATATTACCCTACAAATGTAAACATTCACGAATTTATACAACCTGTATATGAAACCCATGCCGGTTGGAAAACAGATATTACCAACATCACAAAATTTGAAGACTTACCTGAAAATGCCCAAAAATACATATTCCGTTTAGAAGAATTAATGGGTGTAAAAGTTTCTATAGTAAGTACAGGACCCGACAGAAACCAAACTATTTTTAGATAACTTTACTAATTATTTAAGACAATTGAAAAATCTTAAAAAAAGTGTTGACTGAAAATTTTGTTCCTGTTATGTTAAATAAGCAAACCGAAACAATATTGAAAATTTAATAAAAAAAATGCGTCACTAGCTCAGTAGGTAGAGCACTCCCCTTTTAAGGGATAGGTCCCGCGTTCGAATCGCGGGTGACGCATTTTTTGCATGTTTGCACAAGTTTTTTACCGCGATTCTCCGCAATTGCTGCTCCTGTCGGTCGCAGCAATCCGCGTTCTACCCTAAAGGGTATCCTGATTCGTACGGCTCCTGTTGCTCGCCTACGACTCAGGAGAAGCCGGGTGACGCATTTTTTGCATGTTTGCGCAAGTTTTTTTCCGCGATTCTCCGCAATTAGACAAAATAAAAAAACAATTACACATTACTACTTATTTTATTTATCATAACAACAGGTAAGATTATGAAAATAAGTTCTTTTAATTTAAAAGCAAAAAATTATATAAAAGCAGGTATATGCGCAGCAGTGTTAACAACATCAGCAGTTATTAACAAATGCTCACGAACTGTTACACCTATTATATTGAAGGATACTGTTGAATTTACACACCCAACCACTGCCAAATTGCTAACTTATATTGAAAACGGTCAAAGATATTCAAAAACAATATATGTACCAAATCAACCTGCGCCAAATATATTATCCAAAGATTCAATCCAAAATTTTAAACAAGTTCCAAAGATAATACTATACACTTTAAAAACACTACCTGACACAATGGAAGTTTATTATAAAGTCTATTGCGGTAAAGCCGATAAAGCGATACAAAAAGCGTTGGGGCACAAACAGAATATTGTAACTGCCGGTAACGGTGTATCGGGAAAAGATTCTATCATTATTGCAAGCGGAGAAAAAGCAGGTATAAACGATTACATTTCACAACATGCGGCGGACAGCTTATTCAATAATGCCATAAATCAAAAAGATTCTATTTTACAAGCAAATATTACACCGCAAGCATATAAAAATCTCAAACAATACGAAAAAGATGCTGTAATAACTTATTTATACAATGTAAACGAAAATATTCTAAAGAAACAAGATGCAAAAAGAAATATACCCGAATCTTTTTTTGAATGTCTTAATCAAGGCAAACTTGCGGAAGTACAATCAAAATTCAACATTAAACCTTCTGCAAAAGAAGCGGAAGGTGGTATTGCCAAGAGAAATTTAATACAAATGCTGATATTTGGAAACGGTAGAATATATGACAATAAATATTCAATTAAAACATTTGAAAATACACTTAATATAATCAAAAACCGCCGTGATTCTAAAAAAATTGTAAAAGAAATACTAACTATACTCAGGGAATATAAAGTTGATGAAAAAAATCTCTGCGAAACTGAACAAAAAATCAAAGACTTTATGCGCAGCAAATAACTATAACATTCCTTTTAAATATTGTCCTGTATAAGATTCTTTGCATTTTACGATTTCTTCAGGAGTACCTTCAAAAATAACTTGACCGCCACCATCACCGCCTTCAGGTCCGAGGTCAATAATATGGTCTGCAATTTTTATCAAATCCATATTATGTTCAATTATCAATATAGTATTTCCTGCATCGGCAAGCTTGTTGATAATTTTGATAAGCTTATCAAGGTCATACCAATGCAGACCGACAGAAGGTTCATCCAACAAATACAAGGTTCTTCCGGTTGCCTTTTTGTTAAGCTCTGAGGCAAGCTTGATTCTTTGCGCTTCTCCTCCCGACAATGTTGTTGCGCTCTGTCCGAGTTTTATATATCCCAAACCAACGTCATACAAGGTTTTGAGCCGGTCTTTAATTTTAGGAATATTGTCAAAGAACACATAAGCTTCGGCTACAGTCATATTCAAAACATCGGCAATAGTCGCACCTTTGTACTTAACCTCAAGAGTTTCCCTGTTGTAGCGCTGTCCTTTACACACATCACATTTTACATATACATCCGACAAAAAATTCATTTCAATTTTTATAAGTCCGTCCCCTTTACAAGCCTCACATCTTCCGCCTTTTACGTTAAAGCTGAATCGTCCCGGCTTGTATCCTCTAACCTTTGCTTCATTTGTCATTGCATACAAATCTCTGATATGAGTAAACACATCCGTATAAGTAGCGGGATTGGAACGTGGTGTCCTGCCTATCGGAGATTGGTCTATATCAATAATTTTGTCTATATGCTCAAATCCGAGAATCTCATCCACACCTGGGGGTTTTGGTTTGTTACCTCTAAGCTTGTGAATGGCATATTCATGAATCAAATCCTGCATCAAGGTAGATTTGCCCGACCCTGAAACACCTGTTAAAGCAACTATTTTGCCAAGCGGAATATCAACATCAATATTTTTGAGGTTATTTAAATGCGCATTTTTAACTCTCAAAAACTCGCCGTTTCCTTCCCTTCTTTTTGACGGAACTACAATCTTTTTTGTACCGCTTAAGTACTGTCCCGTAATGGATTCTTTTACTTTTTTTATTTCGTCTAAAGTACCTTGAGCAACTATTTTTCCGCCGTGAACACCTGCACGAGGACCGATATCGACAATGTAATCAGCGTTTTTCATAGTATCTTCATCGTGTTCAACAACAATGAGCGTATTACCCAAATTACGCAAGCGCAACAGTGTTTTTATCAACATATCATTATCACGTTGGTGCAAGCCGATTGAAGGCTCATCAAGAACATACAACACTCCCGTCAATCCGCTGCCTATTTGGGTTGCAAGTCTTATACGCTGTGCCTCGCCACCTGAGAGAGTTAACGATAGACGACTTAAATTCAAATAGCCCAAGCCCACATCCAACAAAAATTTTAAGCGGGAACGAACTTCTTCTAGCACCTGTTTTGCAATCATCATTTGATAATCATTTAAAACCAGAAACAGGTCGGAAAAGAATTTAAAACTTTCCGTAATAGGCATTTCACAAACTTCGTGAATATTTTTTCCGTTTACGGTAACAGCCAAGATGTATGGTTTTAACCTTGCACCGTGACAATCCTTGCAGGGAGTCATTTTCATGTATTTTTGAATTTCTTCACGCCAGTATTCACCGCCTGCTTCGTTATAACGTTTTTCCAAAAACGGAATTACACCCCAATAACGTATTTTGTTGGTTTCATAACGATTTGTGCCAAAGCGTTTTACCCTTATATTAATAACCTCTTTACCGCCATAAAGAATCAAATCTTGTTCTTCTTTAGAAAGCTCTTCAAAAGGTTTTTCCAAATCTATATGATAATGAGCGGCAACAGAGTTCAAAACATCCTCGTAATAAGATGTTGTAGTCTTGCTCCAAGGATAAATTGCCCCTTGTTTTATAGATTTTTTCTTGTCGGGCACAACCAAATCAGGGTCAATTACAAAATCGTACCCAAGCCCTGAACAGGTGGGACAAGCACCATAAGGCGCATTAAAACTGAAACTTCTCGGTGCAATTTCTTCAAAACTCAAACCGCATTTAGGACAGGCGAGCTTTTCGGAAAAAATAAGTTCTTCACCTCCGATAACATCAACCGTCATCAATCCGTCAGCTTTTTGCAATGCAATCTGGGCACTATCCGCAATCCTTGATTTTGCGGATTCTTTAACAACGATTCTGTCCACAATAACATCTATTGTATGCTTTTTGTTTTTTTCAAGTTTAATATCGGCTAAATCGTCTTCATCCAAATTGTAAATTTCGCCATCGACTTTTACTCGGATAAATCCGTCTTGCTTTAATTCTGATAAAAGCGAAACATACTCACCTTTTTTACCTCTGACAACAGGGGCAATAATTTGTATTTTTGTACCCTCCGACAGCTTTAAAATCTTATCCACAATTTCATCTATAGACTGAGGCTTAATTTCATCCCCGCACTGAGGGCAATGCGGTGTACCAATACGAGCATACAACAGCCTTAGGTAGTCATAAATTTCCGTAACCGTGCCAACCGTAGAGCGTGGATTATTTGAGGTAGATTTTTGGTCTATTGAAATTGCAGGCGAAAGCCCTTCTATATATTCCACGTCAGGCTTATCCATTTGTCCGAGAAATTGACGTGCGTAGGTAGAAAGACTTTCCACATAACGTCTTTGCCCTTCCGCAAAAATTGTATCAAAAGCGAGCGAACTTTTACCCGAGCCAGAAACACCCGTAAAAACAATTAACTCGTTTTTGGGCAATTCCAAGTCTACATTCCGTAGGTTATGTTGATTCGCACCTTTTATAATAATTTTATCGTTCATAAAACAAACCTGTTTGCCTTGTAAAATTTTAAGCCGATTACAACGACATTATTTCACAAGTGCAAAGGTTATTCAATTTAAAGAGATTTTATCATGACGGATTAAGTTTAAAAGTTTACCCACAAGTCGGATTTCCGGACAGGTGCCGTGTCACGTAGTGACCCAACCCGCTTAGCGAGAATAATGAGCCGACTGTGCAAAGCACAAAAGGCTCAACTATTCGAGCGTGAAGGAAATTCGAAAAACTTCCAAAAAATTTTAACTTTTTAATTTTTAAATGCAAGGTTTCCTTGCACGCCGTAAGCGTAGTACGGCTTTGCCGTTGTAATTTTGGTTAAGCACAGTTTATTTTTAAAATAAATTTTGACAGCCTGAAATGAAATGGAATGGATGCAAAATTTGTTTTAAAAATATTTACTGTGCTTTTTGATAGCGTCAGTTTTCTTTTCTTTACTTGAGTCGTAGGCGAGAATACGAGCCGTACGAATCAGGATGCCCTTAGGGTATGAGTTCGTTTCTTTTCTGTCTTACTCGGTCGCCATAAACGGCGTTGCGGCTTCCGCCTGCGCGTAAGCCTCCAGCCTCGACTCCCTCGCGCTTTGCCTGCAAAACAAAGAAAAGAAATGAACGTAAAAAAAGATTAACCATGATATTAAGGTAAAATTGCCAAGAGATTTGCAAGAAGCAAATGCAATTGAAAATTATTATATACTTATAGAAATAGCCGAACCTATTTCAAAGTATTTTAAAAAGTAACATTTCGCTCAGTTAAGGTTGTTTTAAACAGCCTTAACTGATAACATTATCTTTATGAACAGACTTATGTTTCTTTTTTTAATTTTTTAATTTCAACAAACTGGCTATTTAAATTTTTATTTTTAATTTTTATAATTATTATTGTCTTATTTTTTCTGTTTTCGAACATTTTATTTCTTTAGATGACAATGTACCATTTGGCATAGTAATATGGATTGGTATATTATCATTATTTTTTACTTGGATTTTTAAGGTTTTAATTTTTATTCTACTATTTCAATACAAACGTACCGGTACATATATAGGACAGCTTTTTGAATAAAGACCTGATTTAAAAATTTTAACAATGTTAACATCTTTATAAAAATTTTATACAATCTACACCTTTTTTTGATAGAATATCAATTGAGGATAGTATGCAGATAGAATTTTTATACTCAAAAATACACAGAGCCACTGTTACAGATGCAAACCTTGAATACGTAGGGTCAATTACCATTGACGAAGAACTTATGGAAGCAGCAAAACTTCTTGAAGGTATGAAAGTTGACATCTTGGACGTAAACAACGGCGAACGTTTCCAAACTTATGTAATAAAAGGCAAAAGAGGAAACAGGGATATTTGTCTTAACGGTGCAGCGGCAAGAAAAGTTGCAGTCGGAGACAAAGTGATAATTGTTTCCTATGCAATGATGACATTGGAAGAAAAAGAAAAATTTTCACCTTCTGTGGTAATTGTTGATGATAAAAATAATATTGTTAAGAAAATTTGAAACTGACATAAAAAAACCGACAAAAATTTTTTTGTTCGGTTTTTAATTTACTAAAACAAAATAAAAGGAATTCAAAACGTGCAAAATACAGTAACACAAGAATTCATATCACATCCTAAAAACAATCTGAATAACGGTCTGAATAACTCCCCCGATATAATTCTTCTTTCTTACATCGAAAAGAAATTAAACAAAATATTTTCCGATGAAACAAAATCAAAAGATTCAATCTTAAAAAAAGTAAACGACAACACCGTCCACAAAATTGCACTGTTCATTTCAGGGCACATAAAAAGAGCTTGCTCAATAGGTATTGCTGGCGAAACGGCAAGCGGAAAATCCACTATTGCCTTTGACATAATTAACACAATTCAAGCTTTTGCGGACGAATATCTTATAAGAAACGTTATCACAAGAATCAATACTGATGATTATTACTATGACCGTTCCGAAATGGTAAAAAAAGCCGGCAGTTTTGCCGAATTTGCAAAACACTACGACCTTGATGTCCCGGAAGCACTCGAGCTTGAACTAATGCAAAAACACATCAAGCAGCTTATGTTTGGCGACACTGTATATCTGCCAAAATACGATATGTCAGGTACGGCAATCCGCAAGGACAACGTAACAAAAGCAGAACCCTCAAAAATAATTATCTCGGAAGGACTTTTTACACTAACGGAAAAAATTGCGGAGGCTTTTGATTTTAAAATTTACGTTGATGTTTCTCATAAAGTACAAAAAGACAGATTTTATGAACGTGCACAAGCAAGAGGGCTTGGCGATTCCGCTGATGAAGTTTATGAAAATGCAGCTTCAAAAGCAAAAATACACATTCACCCAACTGCTATGAAAGCCGACATCATACTTTCCGGTGAAGCAGACAGAAACGCATACAAAAAGTTTATCAACAAAATCCTTGCAGTTATTGAAGAAATACATTGCAAAGATTTTGCATTACCCCGTTAGGAAAATTATGAAATTATGTTTGTTTCAAGGTACATTTAACCCTATTCACAATGCGCATTTAAAGGTTTGCGAGTACGCAAAAAACCAATACGGATTCGACAAAATTCTTATTATTCCGGCGGCAAATCCTCCGCACAAAGATATTGATAAATCTTTGTCAATTCACAGACTAAATATGGCAAAATTAGCCGTTCATGACAAAGAAGGGCTTGAAGTTTCAGATATCGAATACCTGCGTGACGGTTTGTCTTACACTTATCTGACAATAAAAGAGTTATACAACAAATACGATATTGACGGGAAAATAAATTTCATAATCGGAACGGATGCCTTTAAACAAATAGAAAGCTGGTACGAATCCGATAAATTAAAAGAAGTCGTTGATTTTATTTTGTTTGCCCGAGAAAACGAAAAAGAGCTTGAGGCTGATGCAACATATTTGCACAATCTGAAAGAAAAAGGCTATAATTACAAAATGATGAAAATGCCGTATTTAGACATTTCTTCAACAAAAATCAGAGAAAACATACACAACAGCTTGCCTATCAAAAAGCTTGTTCCTTTAAAGGTGGAAGAATACATTGAAAAACACAACTTATACAAACATCAACACAGATGAAATTAAAAATTGGCTAAAAGATAACCTTAACGAAGAAAGATACATCCACACTCTCGGAGTGTCGGAAGCAGCCGAAGAACTGGCGGAAATATTCAATTTAAACAAAGAAAAAGCAATGCTTGCAGGGCTTTTGCATGATGCGGCAAAATGTTTTTCCAATGAAAAATTGTTGGAAATTATTCATACACACATTCCCGATATAAAAGATTGTGAACTGGTGAATTACAAAACACTCCACGCTCCTGTTAGCGCATATTTGGCTAAAACGCAATTTAACATTGAAGATTCCGAAATTCTTGATGCAATAAGATGGCACACTCTCGGAAGGGTAGAGATGAACGCTTTTGAAAAAATAATATTCCTTGCCGATAAAATTGAAGCAAGAACCCGTAATGCGCAATTCAGAAAAAAATGCTTGGACTTGTTACAAGAAGAAAAAGGACTGGACAAAGCCTTGTTTGAGTGCTTTGAAGCAACCATAAAAAGTCTTGCGGACAGACGTCTTGCTATTTGCCATATCACTATTGACGTATATAACGAACTTTTAACAAAAATATAAAAATGCTAAAGGTGTATTAAATGATAATTTCAAACATAGATTTAATGAACGGCAAAGCCGTAGTTATGAAACAAGGAATGGAAAAAATTGTCGAACGTGACGACGTTCTTGAACTTGCAAAATACTACGGCAGATTTGGAGAACTGTCCGTCATTGATCTTGATGCTGCTGTCGGCAACGGAGATAATGAAGCCCTGATTGCAAAAATCTGCAAAATCGCTTCCTGTCGAGTAGGCGGTGGAATTAGAGATATCAACAAAGCAAACCGAATACTCTCTTTTGGTGCAAAAAAAATCATTATCGGCACAGCAGCAAAAGAAGAACTATTAACCAAACTACCTAAAGATAAAATCATAATTGCAATAGATTCAAACGGCGGAAAAGTTGCAACCCATGCATGGACTCGCACCACTGATATTACACCAATTGAAGCAGTAAAACGATTCAACACTCTGTGCTCCGGCTTTTTATACACAAACATAGAAAAAAACGGAACAATGGACGGTATTAACCTTGATACCATAAAAGAAATCAGAAACATTGCAACTAAAGAAGTAATTGCGGCAGGCGGAATTTCTTCCGTTGATGAAATTGTAAAACTGGAAAGAATTAATGTGTGCCCACAATTGGGATTGTCGTTACATACAGGCAATATCAAATTGGAGGAAGCCTTTGTAAAATGTTTGGATTTTGAAAAAAGACTCGGCTTTATCCCGACAATTGTCCAAGATTACGACACAAAACAAGTGTTAATGCTTGCATATTCCACACCCGAATCCCTTTTACAATCGCTTAAAACTGCAAAAGGGACTTATGTGAACCGCTCCACAAAACAAATTGTAGTTAAAGGAGAAACCTCGGGGAATACGCAAGAAATTATAACAGCACGATATAACTGTGATATGGATGCATTACTTTTTAAAGTAAAACAAAAAGGCAATGCATGTCATCGTGGTAACTATTCCTGCTTTGAAGATAAGGAGTTTGCCGTAAAAGACTTATACAATACATTTGTAAATCAAAAAACCGTTATGCCCGATAGTGCAAACACAACAAAACTTTTTAAAAACGAATTTCTCTTAAAATCAAAAATAATGGAAACAGCCTTCAGTACAGTAAACTTTGACAAAACAGGCGGTTTGGCAGACTCTGCCGCCGATTTAATGTATTATATTTTAACTTATATGGTTCAAAACGATGTTACACCGCAAGACGTGTTGAACAAACTTGCGGTTAAAAATACATAAACAGTTTGAACATAAATGCACATTTAAAAAAACTAAAGTCGGATTTACCAAGCCGACAGACAACTATTTCAAAGATTGCTTCGTAAATTCAATCCTTACAAACATTCCCTTAAAACAAGGAGTTTACAATTTGTAAACATTGTTAAATTTTTAGCAATTTTTTAAATTCATAATCCTTTATTAATATATAGAGTTAAAAAAGGAATTATGTAAATTTATGGGCAATCCGTTTGCAATAAATCCGAATATGTTTGCATACCAACAACCGGTAAAACCTGTTGAAGGCATTGGTGTACGAGGTCCTGAACGCACAGGCGGTGCACAAGGCGGCGGACAAGTCGGCGGCGCACAAGGCGGGATGTCTGCCGTTGACAAAGATCTTGCAGACATGAGAAGATTTATTCCTGCTTATAACGGTACAGGTGAATTACGTCCTAACAATGCGGAAAACGACGCTGTTTTAAAAATGCTCTATGCATAATTTTATATGAAAAAGATTTTAAAAGCCTCGATTATCGAGGCTTTTTTTCATATATACATCACTGTCCCCAATATAGCAAAAGTCGAAAAATTGGTACTTAGTCTATATTGTTGACAAAAACTCAAGAATGTCTTGGCTTTTTAAACTTTTTTATAAAATCTGCAGCTTTTTGAATTATACTTTCATTTTCTTCCTCTAAAAATGATTCAGGAATAAATGTATCATCTTCATCTGATGATTTAAAAATATCAGATTCCTTATCTTTATTTTTTTTCTTTTTTTCTCTTTGAAAATAGCCCAGATTTCCCCCTCCGCCATTATTGCGCATGTTTTGGGCTTCTTGAATCCCAAATTTCGGGGTAGGACCATTAATACCGAAAGACATTGTTTTCTCGATTTCTATTTTGTAGTGACACAGAAGTATAAATTAACTTTATCTATACCTATATTATATACTATTTTTGTAACAAATGTAACCCCCTCATTTATACAATCAAGCAAAAATTTAATTGATTCATAAAATTTTAATAGCCTTACTTTCTAATCCTTACGGCAATGTTTTTTTAATAATTTCACAGTAATAATACGGCATAAGATGTCAAATATCGTAAATTAGATTTCATAAATGTCTGAGAAATCTTTGCTTGTAAATAGCAAAAATGACTCCAAAACTTATTACGGAAATAATAACAATAAAGTTAGAATTGACCGTCTCTAAGGAAATTTCGAAAGGATATAATCCTAACAAACAAAAATCCATACGATAATCGGAGTCAATTGACTATATGAAATATCTGATTTCAGTTTGTTTAATTAAGGAGGGAAAGATGACAATTAACAAACTTACACTTGCCGCAGCCTTAACAATCGGGTTGATGGCAGGTACAATGAACTCGGGGATTGCAAGCAATATAGATATTTCCGACATAGATATGTCAAAACTTGCTGCTTGTCCTGTCTCCGGCTGTCAGGCTGATATAACGCCCAATACTGCAGTGTGTCCTTGTGTACCAACAACAACGCCTGATTGCGGATGCGAAACAGGCTTTGCCGCACCTTGCAACACTTGTGCTCCCGTAGTACCTGTTGACCCTTGCGGATGTCAACCCGTATTACAATCAGTTTGCGCTTCACAAATTGACGGTAAATCTTTGTCAAAACAACATTATGCATACCCTGCAAATGTCTACTCTGACAGTCAAACAGTCGGTTCACAAGCAAACAATGTTATTATCGGAGAAAACCAAAGCTGCGGATGTCCAATAGCACCATCTCAAGGGGTAATGGTATCGGACTTACCGACTTGCGGATGTGATTGCGGTGAAGGTATTACAACAGGTGCCGCCACAAATATCCCCGTATTAGGTGATTCTTATGACCTCAACAGTATTATGACGGGCGGTGCCGCTCCTGTTGTTACGGAAACTTGCCCTATCGAAATGCAAACACCTTCAGGAATGGAAGTAATTAAAAGAACAATCGTTCCTTACAACCCGCCGATTACAGGTGGTGCTTCCCCAATTACGGGTGCTTCTTCATTTGAAGATGTTCCTGCAGGTTTCTGGGCAGGCTGCGACATAAACTTGTTAGCAGAAAACAAAGTTATTGCAGGTTATCCCGACAGAACCTTCAAACCTAACTTGCCCGTATCACGTGCAGAAATTGCGTCAATGGCTGTTAACGGTTTCAATCTCAGAAGCTGCGGATGTCCTAAAAAGACCTTCCGTGATGTTCCTGCAGACCACTGGGCAAACCAAGCTATCAATACAGCCGTTGCCAACGGCTTAATGGAAGGCTACCCCGGTGACTTATTCAAACCCAACAAACCTGTAAGCCGTGCGGAAGCTATGGTTACACTTGCAAAAGGGATCCCTTGTGAAATGGATAACTGCAAAGCCGACGAAATTTTAAGCAAATACTGTGACGGAAACAAAGTTCCTTCTTGGGCAAAAATCCCTGTCGCAAAAGCTATTGAATCAGGCGCTTTAAAAGATGTTCCTAACCCAAATGAAATTCAAGCCTGCAAAGATGCAAGCCGTGCCGACGTAGCTTCTATGCTTGAATCTGTCCGAGTTGCCATGGGTTACTCCAAAAAAGACGTCGCATACACTGCACCTGACTGCGGATGCACGGGCGGAGCAGCCTTCGTTGCAAAAGATGAATGCATAACCATTCCGACTATGTGTTTAAAGTTTGAAGACGAAATCAGTGCAAAATCGGCAACAATCGGTGACAGATTTGCGGCTAAAACAACCGAAGACGTTACAATTAACGGAAAACACTTCCCTGCAGGTTCTAACGTCTATGGTAAAGTTACCGAAGTCGAAAGACCTACAGGCAACTGCAAAGGCGGTTTAAAACTTTCTTTTGAAAGAATCCAAAACGGTGACTGCAAAGCAGATTTACCGCAACAGGTTTTGACTGCACAAGTTAAAAACGACAAAAAACCAAACTTCTTTGCAAAAGTAATTGAAGCTCCGTTCAACTGGACCGGCGGTGTACTCGGTACTGTTGGCAGAACAGTCGGTGGTGCAATTATTTCATTAGGCAATGCAGCCGAACACGTAACTGACGGTGTTGGTCTTGCTTTTGGTGAAACTTTACAAGGTCAATTACCTGCTGCCGGCAGAAGCCTTATGGACTCTACAAAAGCACTTGTTAAAGCACCTATTGACTTAACAAGAACCGCATTATCGGGAACAATGGGCTTGTTACAACACACGGGTGACGAAGTTGCATACCTTGTTGATCCTAAAGGTAACAGAGTTACATCTGTTAACCCGAGAGAAAATATCACGGTTGCCTTCGGCGCAAGCAGTTCCGTAACGGGATGCGCCGCACCAGTAAATGAATGTGACCCTTGCGACCCTTGTGCAAAACCTGCTCCATGCGATTGCGATTGCAAATAATACACACCCGTCATCAACCGGGAGGTGTCAGTTGACAAAATCAAACATCATCTGACCTTACAAAGGCGTAACCAATAAAGGTTGCGCCTTTGTTTTGTAACATTTATTAACAATAAAGCCTTAAAACCTAAAGATATACAAAACTATGACGATAAAAATAAAAAGAGTTATTAAAAAAGGTCGGCATATAGTGGTAAATACTGTTACAAATTCAAACAGAGAACAGGTTATTCTCAATATATCAAATGGCAATATTTCCAAAATGTTACTTCTTCAAAATATGAGTAACACAGAACTCCAAAACTTACTGGCCAACCCTGAAAAAATTAATGAATATACACAAAATTATTATAACAACAAGTCAAATGTTTTTGACGGAAATATTGCAAACAATAATTACAACTCTATGGACGGTCTTGTTGTTGAACAAAGCAACTTATATACAGCAGAAGCGATTAACGATAATGAAACAAAACCCATCTTTTATTCTAACTGTCAAAACATAGAAAATATAAGTGATGAAGAAGTTTTGAAAATGTGGAACAGTATGCCCAAATATGTTCAAGACTTATATTACACATATTTGAATAACCTTTCCGAAGCTGAAAGAGTTGAAGCCGAAAAAGGTTTTTTAGACAATATTCGGGATTTTTTTACAACAAGTTTCAAATTGATGCCATATATAGATAATCCCGCAATGATGTGCTCAAACGGTGATGCTTGGAAAAAAGGAGTAGAAGAAGCTTTCACAACAAGTATTCAAAAAAAATTAAAAAAGGATGAGCAAAATATAAAACAACTTGCAAATTTATCAATAAATTTTGATCAAAATATCAATGAAATAAAAAGCATATTAAAAAATATTCTAGGTATTGAAGTTACTGACGAAGAAATTCGAGCAAACAAAGACAAATTGCTACAAATTGCAGAACTTTCTAAAAACTTTGATGCAAATCTTGCTGATATTACAGATATCTTCAAAGAAATTACCGGTATTGATGTTCTGGAAGAAGACTTACTAAAAAACAAAGATAATATAGACAAACTTAATCAACAAAGTACAAAACTGGAACAACAATACGACGAAATCAAAGCTAAATACAAAGAAATTACGGGTAAAGAACTTACGGATGAAGAATTTGAAAAACTTTTAAACGGAGAGTCCCAAGTAAGCAATGAAGAATTTAATGCACTTTTACAAGAATATCAACAAGGTTATGAAGAATTTGCAGAAACTGCATCTGATGCAATATCAGGTGTTGCTTCATTTGGTGCGTTTGTCGGAGGAACAGCAGCAGGCGGTCCCGCCGCCGGATATGCAGCAGCGGTAGCAACAGGCGCAGGCATCAAATATGCAATGAAAAGAGGAAATTCCTCAAATAAAAGCGAAGGTTATACAACAGGAGCCGCTGATTTAATTACCGGTGGTGTAGGAGGATTGTTCAATACTATCGCTCCGCAAGTCGGTTCCGCAGCAGCAAGAGCTGTCTTTAACAGAGGCGGTGCTGAATTATTGAAAAAAGTCACAATAAAAAGTGCTAACAAAGCACTTCCGAATTATTTAAATAAAGCTGTTTCTTTAGATAACAAATATCTTGGTGCAAGCAAAGTACAACATATAACAGCAAGGTATATGCAAGCAGCTGTAGAAGGCACTGTTGCTATCACTCCTTACAACATTTCTTCTGAATTAACAGCCAATGAAGAAAACAAACAAGGTTGGGGCAATGTTGCAACAAATTCAATAGTCGGAGGATTATTATTCGGTCCCGTAATAGATTTAGGATTTAGATTTTTAGGTAAACATATTCCTAATACAGCACTTGAAAACACGAACAATTTTACAAACAATATAAATATAGGCTCTCCTGCTAATGCAATTGCATACCAAAATATTGAAGTGGTTTCTTCTACGGAATTCAACGTTAACGTAGGAGGAAAAACCGTAAAAATCCAAATACCGCATGGCACAATTGTTAATCCTGCACAAGTATACACAGCAGCTTGCAACAAACTTGGAATAAGCAGTAAAGCTGAAATACTCAAAACTCTGGGATTAATGCAACTGGAATTACCTTCTGACCCAACTTTACTTAGAAACTTCGTTAATAATTCACCCAATTATAACAATGTTGTGTTATCTGCTTCTGACGGCACAAACACATATAATGTTAAAGTCAATAATGACGGTACTGTTACACTTTCAACGTTGAACGGAAGCCAAGACAATTTTTCTGTATACACAGAAACAATTTCAGTAGATGAATTTATCAATGAATATAATATTTCTGCATATTCAAGAGAAACAATGCCTAAATATATTTCTGACGAAAATCTTGACAAATTGGCTGATAAATCAAATATTCTAATCACTAGAAATACAACTGATGAAAGTTCTGAAGAAATACTCATAGAAAGCATTGATAAAAAAAATAAAACTGTAACCGTAAAACGGGTTATATCCGACCGTGCAGGAAATATCAAAACAGAAAAAGTTGAAATGTCTTATGACGATTTCACGACAAAATTCCAATACCAACGACAACTTGATGATGTACTTAACTACATTCATAACATTGCGCAAAAATATAATTACGATGAAAAAACACTAAGAGAATACGTTTTTAAAGGTCTTGATATCAACCACCCCGTATTCCAAAATGAAAAAACAACAATAGCCTATATTCAAGACTTTTTTAACACAGCAAATTTAAAAGCTGCTGATGGCTCACCCTTATTTTCAAGACGAGAAGCAAATAAAAATGGTGCAATATATCAATATTATGATACAAATACAATTCAATATTTTACTGCATTAAAATACAGCAATCCTGAACTTAAAACTTCAATAAATAAATTAATATCACTCGTCCAAAACGGAGCAATATCATCTAAAGAATTACGTAATATAACTACATTATTAGATTATGGTGTTATATCAGAATCAACAATCGAAAAAATCTTAGATAACCCTTCGTTTATTAAAGAAGGAAGTATTAAATTCACAAGCATTATTGACGATACGGCAATTAGCGGTACTTCTGATTATCTGGACAAAATACAAAAAACATTGGGCGCAAAACGTTACAATGAACTAAAAACTTTACTCGGCGATAAAATAAACAATGTCCATTGGGAACTTACTGAAGGAATGAACTCTAATGAATTATTTAAATTTGTAGAAGATATAAAAACAATTTATCAAATAAAAAACAATCAAGTTGATCCTGAAAATTTCTTTATAAATATTGACGGATACGGAAAGAACGTTGATTGGGCAAAATCTATGCAAAAAACTACAGATTATGCATCAACATTAATAAAAAAAGGCAAAAGCCTTGACGAAGTGTTGGATGCAATATCAAACGATACAAGACAATTGGATTTAACAACATTAACAGACCCAACCAAAATAATAACATCAGGCATCTCAAGAGAACAGATTAGTCGCTCAGGGGCATACACACCTTATAGCAATAGACCTTACAATTTATACAAAGACCGATTTGATAAAATTATATGGAAAGATGAAAGAAATGGCGGACTACACAATCCATACCCTGATATAGAATTAACAAGAATAGGATCAAATTCGGACGGACCTTGTATGATGCACCCTCCTTATCACAAAGAAGCCCTTGAGCATGTCGACAATATATATAAAGAAATTCAAGACAAGTATATGGGCAAAAAGTTAACACAAAAAGATTTACAAGAAATCAACGAAAAAATTGCTGAAATGCACTGGATATTGGCACATTCAATGCCTTGGGCAAGAGGCTCTGATTGTATTGCTAACGCTTTTGTTAAGTCAGTTTATGAAGCACTTGGAATAAAAACATATCCGCCTGCAAAAAATATAAGCTTTGACTTAGAAGCCTTCTGTACAGAGCTGTCGGATTATAAAAAAAGATATGCCGGTTATTATTCAAAGCCACCTGAAATAAGGCAATAAATATGATAAAATAAAACTTATGGAGCAAAATATGAATAATATAGATTTTTCAAAACCAATAAAAACTGAACCGTTGCCTGAATACACACCAACAGTAAAAAAATGTTCAAACAACGACCTCGCATTATCAAATTCACAAAAAAAGATTTTAAGTGAAATCAAACAATCTGACAATGTAAAAAAAATAAAAGAAATTCTTTTAACAAATGCAAACTGGTTGTTTGATGATATGTATAAATCACAAAACATTTTATTTTTTGTAACAAATTTTTTGAATGCCGATTTTATTGAACCTTCAATAAAAAATATTAATAGTTTAAATTTAAAATCCATTCCAAAACTTCAATACAGGTTTGACACCACTGCAACAGACAAAGTTCTTGTTTTTGATATCGGTACAAACGAACACCTTGTACCGTTTAACAAGAATACGGCAACTGACAGAGCAAAAAGCGAATTTTATGAAGACGTAAAAGAGCTTATAGAAGCAAAATTTATTAATGCTCAAGATATTTTAGATTCAACGTATTGGTATCAAAACAAAAACGGAACTCAAATATACCTTCTAAACCCCAATATCGGAGGTTTTTTGGAAAGCAGAAACGAAGAAAAAGTAAAAAAAGCCATATTCAACACTCTTTTTAATTAACTATTGCGGATAACCCACCAATTGTGCAAACAATACTTCTTCTCCGAGTTTTAATCCAAGTTTGTAATCAAGTGCGCTTGAGTTTACACCGTACAAAAACACTGTATTAAGCCCGTTTGCGGCACTGTACAAATATACATTTTGACCGATAAAACCACAATCAACTCCTGAAAGATACTTGCTTTGTCTGCCAAGATTTGCTACATACAAAAGTATTAATGGTGCTTTTGTATTCCCAATTATAGGTCTTATATCTTCTCTTGAAAAAGCTTCCAATGTATGCGTATCAGGAAGATACTTATAAATTCCGTCTTTTAAAGCCGCATAAACCGCAATATTTTGAGTATTCAAAGCACTTGGGGTTGTTCTTTTTCCGTCAGGTCGGTTTACCCCGTTTGCTGCCCACATGATTTCGGACAATGTTTGCAAAGATATTTCTTTTTTTGCAGAAAATTTTTGAGAAGAATGTCTGTTTTGCAATGCTTCCATTAAAGAAACCCCGCCTGCAATTTGAGGTTCGGACAATTTTATATCATCCATCACAACTTTGGATAAAGCATAATTACACGACATTGAAAATGCAGTAATAACAATTAAAGAAATAATGATATTTTTAAGTTTTTTCATTTTTAAAGCACCTTTTCTTTGCTTTCTAAAATAGCTCTGTCAAACTCATCAAAATCCGCAATAATTTCACTTACTGCAGGAATTGTTTCATACAGCTCTCTTGTTTCCATGGATTCTATTGCAACAATATGACCTATGCCTGCGGCTCTTGCCGATTCAATACCCGATACGGCATCTTCCACAACTATACAGTCTTCGGGTTTAAGGTTCAAATTTTTTGCAGCAATAAGATAAATATCGGGAGCAGGTTTCCCCTTGATTTTCCCGTTATCATAAACAATTTTGTCAACATCAAACCATTTATCAAGTTTAAAACCTTCGATAAAAAATTTAACGTTATTTCCCTCCGACATCGTTGCAATCGTGCGAGGAATATTATTTTCCTTTAAATAATCAAGGAAATTCTCAACCCCTTTTGCCAGTACAAAATTTTCTTTATCTTTTCTGCACATCTCACGATATACGGCTTCTTTTTCGTTTTGACATTTTTCAACAAGTTCTTTTTCAGGCTGACGACCAATTAAATATCTCACAATGTCCTCGTTTGTTCTGCCAAACATATAATTGCGCATTTCTTCGTCCGTAAATGCGTTTTTCCTTAACTTTTTAGAATACTCTCGCCACGCTTCCAAGTGCATTTTTGAGTCCCAAAAAAGTGTACCGTTAAAATCAAATATTATACCTTTAAATTTTTTGTTTTTCATAATCTACCATTTATTATAATGTATTTTTGTTGTATCGTAACGTTTCGGACGTTCTTTCTTTTCATCCCCATAACCCAATGCAATCAAAGCAAACGGTTTATTGTTTTCGGGTAAATTAAAGCGTTTTGAAAACGCAGCCATCACTTCTTCCCAAGGATAAATTCCCATCCAGCAAGTATCAAGCCCCAATGCTTTAGCCGCAAGCAACATATTTTCTATTGCAGCAGAGCAATCAACCTGATAGAATCCTTCCGCCAATTCTTTTTGAGTATCACCGCAAACCATTATACATACGGGAGCAGTAGCCAAAGACGATGAGTAAGGATGCATTTCCTTAATTTCTTTAATGATATCATTTTCATTAAAAACGACAAAATCCCAAGGTTGTCTATTATATCCTGACGGAGCAAAAAGCCCTGCTCTTAAAACCTCGTCAACCAAATCGGGGTTAACTTCTTTGTCCGTAAATTTTCTTATACTTCTTCTGTCATAAATTGTATCTATAGTATTTTGCATATTTACCTCTACAATCTGTTTAAATTAAACTGTAACCTCAGATATCTTAAATAATCAATATCAATTTGTGCGGCAGCAATTCCCTCCTGCTCTCCTGCATCGGACAAGACCTGTCCGTTTGGCGCAACAATCATTGAGTGACCGCACGAGGTTAAATAGGAATCTATTTTACCGCAAAGATTTGATGAACAAAAGTACACCATATTGTCTAACGCACGAGCCTTATTCATTGTTATCCAATTATCCGTATCGTTTGGCAGACACCAAGCTGCGGGCTCAACTATAATTTCCGCCCCTTGTTTAACCAAGTTTACAAAATGATTCGGAAATTTTATATCAAAACAAACGGACATACCTATTTTCCCAAAATCAGTTTCTACAACCTTTATAGAATCTCCGTAAGAACAATACTGGTTTTCAGTTCCGCCACAACAGTCATACAAGTGAATTTTTCTGTATTTACCCGCAATTTCACCGTTTCTGTTAAGCAACCAACTTGTGTTATAAAGTTTTTCGCCGTCTTTTTCTATTATTGAACCGGTTAAAATATAAGTATTATATTTTTTTGCTTTTTCTTTAAAATAATCGAGTGTGACGCTTGATTCTTCCGTTTCCGCAAGTTTTTTAAATTCGGGGACACTAACTCCTGTATTAAAAAATTCGGGCATAAGAATTAAATCAGGATTAAGATGAGAATTTTGGTCAATTAACTCTCCGACTTTTTCAAGATTCCTTTCCCGTCTGCCTGTTTTAGGACGTATTTGAATGCTTAGTATATTAGCTTTTGTCATCACAACTCCTCGTCTGCGATTATAGCATGAATGAACAATTTTGTCCGTAGACTATACACAAAATATATTTTATTGATTTACATGATAAAAATCAGCTATAATTGCCCTATCAACAATAACAGAGAATACAACATGAACAAATTAAGATTTTTAACCTCGGGCGAATCTCACGGAATTTGCCTTAACGCAATTATAGAAGGGCTTCCCTCTAACGTAAGAATAGACAATGACTTTATCAATTCCGAATTGTCCCGCAGACAGCAAGGTTATGGCAGAGGCGGAAGAATGAAAATAGAAACTGACAAAGCCAAAATCCTTTCAGGTGTACGTTTCGGGAAAACAACAGGCGCACCTGTTTGTATAGAAATAGAAAACAAGGACTGGCAAAATTGGATAATACCCATGTCCGTAGCCCCCGTTGATTTGTCCAATCCCGACATAGCAAATGCGGTAAAAGAAAAAGAAATTACAAGAGTGCGCCCCGGACACGCAGACCTTGCAGGTGCTATAAAATACAATCACGAGGACGTTAGAAACGTACTTGAGCGTTCAAGCGCAAGAGAAACAGCCTCTCGTGTTGCCGTTGGTGCAATAGCAAAATGTCTATTAAAAGAATTTAATATCGAGTTTTCCTCAAAAGTATTACAGATAGGCAATGCCTTTGACGAAGCTGCAATGAAAACAGAAATTGACAACGCAAAAGCAAACGGCGACACTCTCGGCGGAAAATTTGAAATAATTATCAAAAATGCCCCTGTCGGACTGGGGTCTTTTGTAAACTGGGACAGACGGCTTGACGGCAGATTGGCGCAAGCATTAATGAGTATTCCGGCAATAAAAGCGGTTGAAATCGGAGCAGGAACGCAAGCAGCCGTATTAAAAGGCTCACAAATGCACGATGAAATATTTATTGAAAACGATAAATACACAAGAAAAACAAACAACGCAGGCGGAATTGAAGGCGGAATGTCTAACGGAGAAGACATAGTTTTAAAAGTAACAATGAAACCTATTCCGACAATGAAAAAACCGTTAAATGCCGTTGATATTAAGACAAAAGAACCGTATTCCGCACATTTTGAACGTTCGGACACTTGCGCAGTTGAAGCCTGTGCAGTAGTAGGAGAAGCAATGAGCGCAATAATTCTTGCAGATGCGTTTTTAGAAAAATTTGGCGGTGACAGCTTAGAAGAAATTAAGAGAAATTATAACCGTGGATAGAAAAAACATAGTATTAATAGGTATGATGGGCTCGGGCAAAAGTACCATAGGACATTTACTCGATGCAAAATTGCACGATTTTCAATATCTTGATATAGATAAAGAAATAGAAAAACTTGCACAAAAACACATTCATGAAATTTTTGCGTTGCACGGAGAAAGTCATTTTCGCAAACTTGAACACGAAATGATTGCAAAATACTCAAACTATCACAATCAAGTTATCTCTACGGGTGGCGGAGTTGTTGAAAACTCGGAAAATATAGAGCTTTTAAAGAAAAACGGGATTATTTTTTACCTGAAAGCCTCTGCCGATGAGCTTTTTTCAAGAGTAAACAAGTCACACCTCAGTAACAGACCAATGCTAAATCAACCAAACCCAAAACAGCGCTTGAATGATTTAATAAAAAAGCGTGAGCCTTTTTACAAAACCGCTGACTATGAAATTGATACGGAAAACAAAGACTTAGAAGATATTGTAAACGAGATTATGGAAAAATATGAACAATCAATATAATTTAAAAGTACAAATACCTCAAAAAAATGCATACGATTATGATATTCTAATCGGCGAAGCCCTCCTTGAAAAAGCTAATGAAATCGTTAAAAATTACACAAAAGCAAACAAATTTTTGATTGTCACAAACACTACCGTAGCAAAGCTATACAAAGAATCATTAAACATAAAAAATTCCGTTTGGTTAATTCTTCCTGACGGAGAAGAACACAAGAACTTTGACGGCTTAAAAAAAATCCTTGATGCAGCAACAGAAAACAAACTGGAAAGAAAAGACTGCATAATTGCTTTTGGCGGCGGAGTTGTCGGAGATATGGCAGGCTTTGCGGCAGCAACTTACATGAGAGGCTGCGATTTTATTCAAATCCCTACAACACTTTTGGCGCAGGTGGATTCTTCTGTCGGCGGAAAAGTTGCAATAAATCACGAACAAGGTAAAAATCTCATAGGTGCTTTTTATCAGCCAAAACTTGTATTGGCGGATATTTCCGTATTAAAAACTCTGGATTTAAGACAGTTAAAAACAGGATTTGCCGAAATTCTAAAATATGCATTTATTGAAAAATCCTGCAAGTCCCAGTTAAATTTCCGATTGTTGGATTTTTTAAACCAAAATAAAGAACTGATATACGACTTAAACCCTCACATAATATCAGAACTAATTAATATTTGCTGCTCTTTAAAAGCCTGCGTTGTAAACAAAGACGAAACTGAAAAAGGTTTAAGAGTAATTTTGAACTTGGGTCACACCTTTGCACATGCTATAGAAAACCTGACAAATTATACTGTTTACACTCACGGTGAAGCGGTTGCGGCAGGATTAAAAATGGCATTTAAACTGGCTTATAACAAAAAATTGATTGATGAAAACTACTATAAAAAAGCTTTGGAATTAATAGAAAATTACGATATTATTCCTGTTTTAAACAAATTTGATAATGAAAAATTTTATTCCGAAATGTTTTTGGATAAAAAAGCAACAGACGGTAAAATTCGCTTTGTGCTTCCGACAAAAGAAGGCGAAGTAAAAGTTTTTAATGACATTTCAAAAGAAGAAGTATTTGAAGCCGTAAATATCTAATAAAAAAATTAACAAAACTTAAAACCTGAGGCAATTTATACAAACACAATGTTTTTATGTAAACACAGTGTGTAAGTTTTAAAAAAGGTTTTAACATGTTGAATTTAAATTCAATTAGGTCAGGAATTACCGGAATAACTTCCAAAGGTGCATCATTGCTTAGAAAAGAAAAGGCACTGAATATAGCAAAAGCAGCAGAAGAAGGTTTAATTATACCCAAAGATGCTGTAACTTATGATGCTGTAAGAGTTGGACGAAATTTTAATCATGCTGAAAATTACACTGATGTTTTTACTTTTCATGACTCGAACGGAAACATTATAAAACGTTACATCAAAAAAGTTGACGGAAAAGATATAAAAGAAACCGTTAGAAGTTATGAGGATATGGCCTCGGATGAATTTGAAACAGGCGGACAATTTGTGGGTATTAACACAAGGAAAATTCGAAGCCAAGTAAGAGAAAACGGAAATCTAACATCTGTTAGTGAAGATGTTTTTTCTGTTACTGACGAAGTAAACCCTCATGTTACTCATTCAAAAAGAGAAGTAATAAGAGGAAATGAAAAAGGGGCTTACAGGTCCACGAATTATGAAAACATTATACTGGAACAAAGACGACATGGTGAACAACCAATATTTATAAAAAACAAATACGAAGTTGACCGATACGGAAACGGTTCTCATCAACTTTTGAGCAGCGAAGTATCTTCTCCTGAACTTAAACCAATCGCCGAAAATACCTATTTGCTTCCTTATGTAAGTCCGCACAGCAAATTTGTACACAGAATGACCCATAGTTGCCTTGATGATGCAAATATAATTGCAACACCGGAAATCGTTGTATACAAAGAAACTTCAAAAACAGGAGGTTATTTTTCTCGCGATGGTGTCGTAAACATAAACTTAAAAAGTTCAAGGGATTTGAGTCAGCCTCGCGTAAAATTAACTGAAACCATTGCCCACGAAGTAGAACATGCCAAATGGGATGAAAGATGCACACAATTAGAACTACAAGAAATAGGATTAGGTGACGAGTTTTTTGATAAAGTTATTGCTGAATTAGGAGCCAAAAATATTAAGCGTTATCAACGTTCGGTAAACAACTATATTCCGCACGAAGTCAATCCTAGAGGATACAGAAACCAATATTGCGAACAAGTTGCTTTTGAAGGTGGGAAAAAAGGTGTAAGAAAATACGACAATTTAGAAGAAAGTTTAAATAAAACATTTCCTTTTAAACACTCTTTTCAATTTTACCCTCCTAAAAACAATGAAGATGATCTTGTAGGTCTTTTAAGCTTGTTGAGATCATTTTAAAAATTTAACCTCAAACCCCTTATTTTATTTGCCTTAATCTTTGTTTGTATTAGCATGTAATTGTCAGATAAAATTTCCAATAAAACGAAATTTTAAGACATCGAGTTAGATGTGAGTTATGGCTAAGAATAGTACAGAATAAGGAGGGCTAATAAATGCCGGGAAAAACTATCACTGTTGATGGTAACTACGCTGCAGCGCATGTTGCGTATGCATTGAGCGAAGTATCAGCAATTTACCCAATCACTCCTTCATCTACTATGGGTGAATGGATTGATGAATGGGCATCACAAGGTAAGAAAAATATTTGGGGCAAAACCGTAAGAGTTGCCGAAATGCAATCAGAAGCAGGTGCAGCAGGTGCCGTACATGGTTCTTTGGCTGCAGGTTCATTGACTTCTACATATACAGCTTCACAAGGCTTATTATTGATGATACCTGTTATGCACAAAGTAGCAGGTGAAATGATTCCGCACGTAATCCACGTATCAGCTCGTGCTTTGGCTGCTCAATCATTGGCAATTTTTGGTGATCATACTGACGTTATGGGTTGCCGCAACACAGGTTATGCAATGCTTGCAGCAAACTCCGTACAAGAAGAAATGGATATGGCTTTAGTTGCTCACTTAGCAACTTACAAAGCTAAAGTTCCTTTCCTTCAATTCTTTGACGGATTCAGAACTTCTCACGAAATTCACAAAATCGAAGAAATTTCTTACGAAGATATTGCAAAATTGGTAGAACCTAAATACATAGAAGAATTCAGAAAAAGAGCATTAAGACCTGAAGCTCCTATCTGTAAAGTCGGTGCACAAAACACTGACGTATACTTCCAAGGTCGTGAAACAGTTAACAAATACTATGAAGCTGTTCCCGATATCGTTCAGGAATACATGGACAAAGTTGCTGCTATCACAGGCAGACAATACCATCCGTTTGATTACGTTGGCGCACCTGATGCTACAGACGTTATCGTTGCTATCGGTTCAGGTTGTGAAGCTATCGAAGAAACTATCACATACTTGAATGCAAAACGTGGTACAAAATACGGTTTGGTAAAAGTAAGACTTTACAGACCGTTTGACGTAAAACGTTTCAACGATGCATTACCTGCTTCAGTTAAACGTATTGCCGTTCTTGACAGAACAAAAGAGCCCGGTTCAATCGGTGAACCTTTATACATGGATGTTGTTGCAGCACTCGGCAGCAAAGACATAAAAGTAATCGGCGGTCGTTACGGTTTATCTTCTAAAGAATTCACACCTTCAATGATTTACGCTGTTTACAAACACCTTGAAAACAACGGTTTCCACGGTTTCACAGTAGGTATCGAAGACGATGTTACAAACAAATCATTAAAAATTGAAGAACACATCGTTACAGAACCCGAAGGAACTACAAACTGCATGTTCTGGGGTCTTGGTTCCGATGGTACCGTTGGTGCTAACAAAAACTCTATTAAAATCATCGGTCAATATACAAACAAAGATGCTCAAGCATACTTTGCTTATGACTCTAAAA